>NZ_WTKZ01000049.1:0-30681 GCF_011378805.1 Pseudoalteromonas sp. Z9A6 | reverse complement strand
CGGTACGCTAGAAATAAAAAAGCCGCTCACCTTAAGTGAACGGCATTAGGGGAATAGCAGTAGCTTTTACGATCCAGCCTTACAAACACTGCTTGAAAAACAAACTGAACTAGAAACCGATATAGTCAGAGCGATTGCATCTGATGAGTTTTGTGCTTATTTTCAGCCTCAGGTAAATACGTATGGTGATGTTATTGGTGCTGAAGCACTCATTAGGTGGAACCATCCTCAAAAAGGATTAATAGCGGCAAACGAATTTATACCAATTGCAGAGCAATACGGGCTTATTCAAAAACTACAAAATATTGTTTTACATGATATATGTATTTTAATAAACGAACTTAAAGCAGATAACATAATTGACGACTCGTTTAGTGTTTCAATTAATATTAGTCAAAGCCAGTTTAATTCATCAAATTTAAAAGGAGAGCTGTTTAGCACTATCAATAAATTTGATATTCGAGCACAGCAAATTAAGTTAGAAATAACCGAGTCAATGCTCTCAAGCGATATAGATTATACAATTAGGCAAATGAAAGAACTCATTGCTGCTGGCTTTTTATTTTCGATTGATGATTTTGGAACCGGTTACTCCTGCTTAGCGTACTTAAGTGCGTTTCCTGTTAAAGAATTAAAAATAGATAAAAGCTTTATTGATAAAATTTTAGATAGCACGGTTGGCTTTAATATTGCGCAAACAATTATCAGTTTAGGAAAAAGCTTAAACTTAGAGGTAGTTGCAGAGGGCGTAGAAACAACAGAACAATATGACTTACTTAAAAAATGAATATTGACGCCATGCAAGGCTACTTAATTGCAAGGCCGATGGATAAAGAAGGCTATGCAAAATGGCATAGCGCTAATACCAATGCGCAATAATACTTGAACACTACTATTTATTAATTAGTAATAACCTAGCAAAATTTACACATTTGCTAAGCCACTTTTGCTCTTTTAGCTGGTGAAATGCCCTAAGCCATATGCTAAATAAGGAGTAAAGATTTTTTAATTAAACAATGCTAAGCTATGACCGCTTAAATATATTATTTAAAGCTTAATAAACTTATAACAATGAATGGAAGCTTTATGCAGTTAGTCGATTTGAACCCGAATGATCCCGACGTGGTAAATGTATTTGATGATATAGACCGGCTTATAAACTCTTTATATCCTGTTGCTACCGCACAGTCTCTGGAGTTAAACGAATTAACCTTACCTAATGTGTACGCTATTGGTTTAAAAACTGAAGAAGGTATTATTGCCTGCGGTGCGATTGTAGAGAAATTTGATACTCAGCCTTATGGCGAAATAAGACGTTTATATGTAAAACCAAGTCATCGTGGTAAAGGGCTATCAAGACGTATTATGCAGATTTTATTGCATCAAGCTGGCGAAAAACAAATCCCGTTAATACGCTTAGAAACAGGCCCAAAACAAATAAAATCAATCAATTTATATGAAAATTTAGGCTTTAAACGCTGTAGCAGTTTTGGCTCATATGTAGATAATCCACAAAGTGTTTTTATGGAATTAGGGCTTAGTAAATAAGTTCATTAACGCTGCGACATATTAAAGCTTAATGTGTCGTAAATATCCGCCTTCATTATTATCTTGTAATAAAAGTCATACTCAAACTAGTAACTATAAAAGCAGCTTTTATAGTGATGCAAAAATACTTCACTGTTTTTAACACCTGTCTTCGTATAAAATCTGCCTCGATAATTAGTGATTAACTTACAAAGCGAGAATTTTTATCTTTTCTAAAAGTAGCAATAAACAAATGAGCGAAATAACAGTAGTAACCCACAATGGTAATTTTCATGCAGATGACGTTTTTAGTATTGCGGTACTTAAACATGTTTTGCCAACGTTTAAATTGGTACGCACACGCTATAAAGCGCTTATAGAAAGTGCCGACTACGTAATAGATGTAGGTGGGGAATACGATCCTGAAACTAATCGCTTTGATCATCATCAACGCGGTGGTGCAGGCGAGCGAGAAAATGGCATTCCTTTTTCATCATTTGGTTTAGTGTGGAAAAAATACGGCTTAGCACTGTGTGATGATAACCAGGCCGTTGCTGATAGAGTGGATTCAGGCTTAGTTTCAACTATTGACGCCATTGATTGTGGTCATGTTGAAGGTGTATCAAAAGGGATAAGCTTGAGCCAAACAATTTCAATGTTTAACCCTACATGGGAAGAAGAAAGTAACTTTGATACCTGCTTTGATGAAGCCGTTGAATTTGCAGCTCGCATGCTCATTCGTTTTATCGCCTCAGCTCACGGTAGTGTTAATGCAAAAGAGATTGTCGCCAAAGCAATTGAAAATGCAGACGATGCCAGAGTAATCGTGCTTGAAAAGTACACACCGTGGAAAAAAACAGTGCATATTTTATCAAGTGAGGCGCTATACATGGTTTACCCATCGCATTCTGGGCAATGGATATTACAAACAGTACCCGTTGAGCCTGGCTCGTTTGAAGATAGAAAACCGCTTCCTAAAGCATGGTCTGGTTTATCTGATCAAGCGTTTGTAGATGAAACCGGTATTGATGATGCAGTGTTTTGCCATAATGGTTTATTTATAGCGGGCACTAAGTCGTTTGAAAGCACAATGAAACTTGCCACCATGGCGCTTAGCGAATAACAACGCAGATTCATAACGGATACTAAGCATAACAATTTGTATTGATTGTTATGCTTGTTATTTTTGCGCGGAGCATTATGTTTGAATTAAAAACAATCGCACTTTTTACTATTACAGCCTTAGCAGAAATAGTGGGTTGCTATTTGCCCTACCTTTGGCTTAAGCAAGATAAAAGCATTTTACTTTTAATTCCTGCAGCGTTAGGTTTGGCACTATTTGCATGGTTGCTCTCTTTACATCCTACTGCTGCCGGGCGTGTGTATGCAGCTTATGGCGGCGTATATATTTGCGTTGCGCTATTATGGTTATGGGTTGTTGATGGCGTAAAGCTTACTATGTGGGATATTATCGGTGGTCTAGTTGCACTGCTAGGTATGGCTATAATTATGTTTGCCCCAAAAAGTGCATAGCTAGCTTATAGTCAATTAATCGAATTCGCTTATACACTACTGCAATTTCCCACTTTCAATACCACAGGCAATACCTAACGCTACATTTGCGCCAAGTAATGATTGAAGCTGGTGGATGTATGCTAAGCGTTTTTGACGTGCAGTTTTTATTCACTTTGCAGAATACATAGGTATTACTTGGCCACAACACGTTGGCTAAACTGTAAGTAATTGAGGTGTTGAGAACGCCTTGCTCTAACCCATCAAAAGTAAATTTTATAAACAAAGTAACTCAAGATGAATTTTATTGAACGAGCTCATTCATTTTTACTAATAAAATTTATAATGAGTCATTTAAAAATAGCCATTTTTTATAACTTTTCTTATCTTTAAAAATCATCAAAGTCCTGTTTTATATATGCTAGCGGGCAATAGTTGTTTGGTTATTTTTTTAACATCAAAAATCACTCGTTACGAGTAAAAATACTTGTTGGACTTGAATCTCTATTTTTCTTTTAATGCGCGGCACTAGCCGAGTCGGCATTAATTAAATAAAAGAGAAAGATAAATGAAAGAGACAACATCACTAGAACAAGCTCGTACGAGCTACAATGTTCGTCATTGGAGCCAAGGTTTTTTTGGTATTAATGATCAAGGTGATGTGTATGTTGCGCCCAAGGCTCATGCCCCAGAGCAAACCATTGCACTAACAGATATTGCAAAGCAACTACAAGATAAAGGTTTAAGCTTACCTGCTTTAGTTCGTTTTCCGCAAATTTTACACCATCGTGTACACAGCTTATGCGGCGCATTTAATACTGCGATTGAAAACTATGGTTACCCTAAAGACTACCTATTAGTTTACCCAATAAAAGTAAACCAACAGCGTGAAGTGGTTGAGGAAATAGTAGCAAGCCAAGCACAAGTAGAAAAAAAGCAACTTGGTTTAGAAGCCGGCAGCAAGCCTGAACTACTTACAGTATTAGCATTGGCTGAAAAAACCAGCGCTGTTATTGTATGTAATGGCTACAAAGATAAAGAATACGTTCGTTTAGCACTTATTGGCGAAAAGCTAGGTCATAAAGTGTATATCGTACTTGAAAAGCTTTCTGAGCTAGACATGGTACTTAGCCAAGCAAAAGAGCTTAACGTAAAACCACGCATCGGTATTCGTGTACGTTTAGCGTCGCAAGGTAAAGGTAAATGGCAAGCGAGTGGCGGCGAAAAATCAAAATTTGGTTTATCTGCATCGCAAGTTTTGCATGTAGTTAATCGTTTAAAAGACGCAAACCAGCTTGATTTACTTCAGCTAGTACATTTTCACTTAGGGTCACAAATGGCGAACATTCGTGACGTACGTTTAGGTGTAAGCGAAGCGGCGCGTTTTTACTGTGAGCTACGTAAATTAGGCGCAGAAATTGATTGCCTTGATGTAGGTGGCGGTTTGGCTGTTGATTACGACGGCACGCGTAGCCAGTCGCATAACTCTATGAATTACAGCTTAGCTGAATATGCAAATAACATTGTGTACACCATTGGTGATACATGTAAGCAATATGAGCAACCAATGCCGACTATTATTTCTGAGTCGGGTCGTGCGCTTACGGCGCATCATGCTGTGCTTATTTCTAATGTTATTGGTACTGAAAGTTACACGCCAGAAGAGTTAGTAGCGCCAGCGGCAGATGCACCCCTGTTATTAAAAAACATGTGGGCATCGTTTGTACAGTTAACTGATTTAACGGATGACCGTGCATTAATTGAAATTTATCACGACAGCCAAGGTGATTTAGCTGAAGCGCATAACCAATTTGCACTCGGCTTATTAGACTTATCGCAGCGTGCGTGGGCTGAACAAATTAATATCCGTATTTGTTATGAACTTAACAAGCACATGGATAATAAAAACCGTTTTCATCGTCCTATTATTGACGAGTTAAACGTACGTCTAGCCGATAAGTTTTTTGTAAACTTTTCGTTATTTCAATCGCTTCCAGACGCATGGGGCATTGATCAAGTGTTTCCGGTATTGCCATTAAGTGGCTTAACTGAAGCACCAAAAAAACGTGCTGTATTACTTGATATAACCTGTGATTCAGACGGTGCACTTGAACATTACGTAGATGGACAAGGCATTGAAAGCACACTACCTGTACCAGAGTTTAGCGCTGATAAACCTTATTTAATGGGCTTTTTCTTGGTGGGTGCTTATCAAGAAATTTTAGGTGACATGCATAACTTGTTTGGCGATACGCACAGCGCAATTGTTAATATGGATGAGCAAGGCGTTGCAAGTATTACCGAGATAAACCAAGGTGACACTGTTGCCGATATGATGCGCTATGTACATTTAGATGTTGAAAGTTTTCAGCAATCATACGAGCAGTTAGTAAGCACTAAAATTGAAAAACACGAACAGCAAAGCGTTTTAGACGAATTGCAAAGCGGCCTTGATGGCTACACTTATTTAGAAGAGTTATAAGCAATGTCAACTTTGTTTGGTCACGCAGATCACTCATTGTACTCAAATGGGATGACGTTTTTACGTCGTCCTATGGTGCAAAACATTAATGCAATTGATGCAGACGTAGTGGTTTTAGGCTTACCATTTGATTTAGCGACCTCGGGCCGCCCTGGTGCGCGCTTAGGCCCTGATGCAATTCGTCGTGCATCGGTTCATTTAGCATGGGAAGACACTAAATACCCGTGGACGTTCCCGTTGTTTGAGCGCTTAAAAGTGGCAGACGCAGGGGACTTTACTTACCCTGTCGGGGATCCTGAGTATTTTACTGCGCAACTAGAAATGGCTGCGGATCAAATACTTCGCCAAGGTAAAACACTATTAGGTTTAGGGGGCGATCACTTTGTAACGCTTCCGCTATTACGTGCTCATGCAAAAATACATGGCAAAATGGCGTTAGTGCATTTTGATGCGCACACCGATACTTATAGCAATGGCTCGCGATTTGATCACGGCACTATGTTTTATCATGCACCAATGGAAGGGCTGATTGATGTTGAGCACAGTATACAAATAGGTATTCGTACCGACTTTGATCAAAGTAAACATGAGTTTGCTGTGATTGATGCAATGCAAGCCAATGATTTACATGCAAATGAAATTGCAGCGCAAATACTTGAGCGAGTAGGTGACCTACCTGTTTACTTAACGTTTGATATAGATTGTTTAGACCCTGCGTTTGCGCCTGGTACAGGCACTCCTGTGTGTGGTGGTTTAACGTCAGATAAAGTACTTAAAGTACTGCGTGCGCTAAAAGGCATAAACATGGTAGGTATGGATGTAGTAGAAGTATCACCTTCGTACGACCAAAGTGAGCTTACCGCTATTGCCGCAGCAACCATTGCGAGCGAATTACTGCATTTGTGGACGCATAAAAATAAGTACTAATTATATAACTTAAGTACTACAAAAAAGGGTATGCGCTTGCATACCCTTTTTTATTTAGAGGTATCGATTATTCAACTGCTTAATTTCTTTTAACCAAATAACGCTTAGACCAATAAGAGGCAGGTTAGTAGTTACAGGGTTAAATGCTTCAATAAGCAATTGTGGCTGCATTACAACTACAGCGAGTAAAAGCCCCATAAGCGCCAATATATTTAAAGCTACCAAATGCTTATGTTTATAAAATACAAATAAACACACGCCAAATATAATTTCACCAATTCCCGCTGAACGTGTAATTAAATCAGACACCTGTTCAGAATAGCCCGCACTGCCAGTCATTAATTTTTCAAGCGGTGCAATATGATAAAGCTTTGGAAAAAAGCCGTGGTATATCCAACTTAAACTCACTATGTAGCGAGTAAGTTGAATATAACCGCGATTATTTCCTAGCATTGTCAATACGCTCTTGTGCACTTGGGTGGCTAGACAAGTACTCTAAAAAGTCATTTACTTTTTCTAGGTGTTCGTTTTCGCTGGTATGGCTTTCTTGCAGCGCTTCTATTGCATCAGCAAAATCATTACTCGAATACCCAAGTGACTCTAATTGAATGAGTGCAAAGGTATCTGCCTCGCGTTCCATATCTCGTGAAAACCCTTGCTGAGCAAATGATGCGCCTGTACCTAACGCAACCTCTGCAACCCCTTCTAAATCACCAAATACAACCGCTAGCACAATCGTACTTGCGGCAGATTGTGCTGTAATACGTACGCTATGCTGGTGGACTACATGGCCCATTTCGTGTAGCAATACCGCTTTTAGTGCATTGGGTTTATCGGCAAGTAAATTTGCTAAATCATCTGTGACCACGATACGGCCATGGGGTAGTGCAAACGCATTAGCACCAAAGCTGTCGGATTTATAAAACGATAATCTATATACCGATTGATCAAGCGATAACGCATTAAGCATACTTGTAAAATGCGCTTGTACTTTAGCTTGCTGCTCTGCGGGCAGCTCACTTGGGTCAAGCGCAATCTTTTTAATTAGTGTAAAACTTTGCTCCCCCATTTGTTCTACAACATTACGTGGCAGGGTATCAACACTGTAAACAGCAATGGCGGGTACTGCTTTATAAAGTACTAACCACATAAAAAGCGGTGTAAATATTACTGCGGCTAAAATTGCCCATTTACTTTTTTCAAGGCGTTCCATTACGTGGTGGTTATTTTCTTTAAATGGCCATCTGTAACTTACATCTTGAGGAATAAAACGACTGCCATCTTCAAAGTTTAGTTCGTCGGCAAGTCCTGCCATCCCCGAACTTAATTTTAGACTTGAGATTGCGTGGCGAGCTATAACGTGTTCATCGTTAATAACGTCAATGTGTGTGTCGCTAATAGTTGCAACACACACTTGATAGTTACTCGATGCGATGGGAAAAAAATGTCCCTTTACATGCATGGTGAGCTCTTAAGTTAAAGAAAGGTCAATATCAAATACGTTTGCAGCTTCTTCAGCAAATGATGATTGCTGTTCTTGCGCGGTATCGATTAGGTTTAATGCGCCAGGGTAAATAGTAACGTTAGTTACATCAGCGAGCATTTTTGATGTACGTACTTTTGTCCATGGGTATGCAAGCCCTAAAGAAAATACAATAGCTAACATATTAGTGAGTAGTAAAACAGCGAAAGGAACTGGTTTTAGCTCAGATTTAAATGTAGCAACGCCTTCAAAATGGCTGTTATCAAAAATGTGATTACGAATAGCGGCGTGCCATACAGCAGAAACAATGGCAATCATCAGCACATAGGCAATCATCATAAGTATAGGTAGCATAACCATTGCAGGGGAGCTTTCTAAATTTTGTTGATTTTCAACATCTAATAAATTGAGACCAAATAACCCTAAAATCCCCATAAATACCACCATGGTGATAGAGCTCACTACAAAGCAAATAAGCGCTGTTAAGTAATAGGTTTCGCCTTTTAAATTTACAGTAAGTGGTTTATCGCCATAACTAATATTGCTATGTATATAGCTATCAATACGCTTTATAACGTAAGGCATTAATAAATAAAGTGTAAATATGCTGGCGATAGGCAAAAGTATAAAGTTAATAAAGGCTTCGCCGTAATTGCCTTTAAAAGCAAAACGAACATTACGATGGCGCGTCATACGCAGATTAAAACGTAAACCTTGATTAATAATCCATGGCATTAAAAAGATAAAACCAAGAGCAATAAACAGGCCTAAAATAGGCATAAAGCTAATAGAGAATGTGTAAATAAAAAATACAACAACCGCTAAAATCCGACCTTTTAAAATTTGTATTGGTGTTGCTAGGTAGTCAAAGCTATGACCATCTATACGGGTGTGGCCGTAAAAATAGCGATGCGTACGTACTTTAGCCCACGCTGAGTATATGCCAAGCGTAATAACGCTAAGTAATATATTTACAATCCAAATTCCAAAAAACTCACCGCCTTTACCACTAAATTGCACTTTTCCGCTAAAAATTGGTTCAGCAGGTTCATTTATTGGTGGGGTTGTTTCAGATGGGGTAGGGTGTATTGATTCCATTAAATTATATCCATGTTGTTTTTTTGTTAATTTACCCATTTTTAGTGCAAAACTCAATGTTTATAATTATCCAACCCTTCTGCAAACAGCTATAAATAGGCGTTTTAAGTATTAAGTTGAATACTCTAATACTTTTTTATAAATAAACCTCGCTGGTTTATGTATTTGGCCGGTAACTGGGGTCTTTAGCTTTTTAATATGCGATTTAGCTACTATACATAGTTAGTGCTGCTTAAATGTAATGGCATTAATTATGTATTAAGCACACCTACGTACAATTAAGCTAATTGATTTATATGCCAAAATAATAGATTGTAAGAGTAGTGCGGATGTAAATTTATTTAGGTTTTACAGCTTTTATCACCGCTTTAAATAACATTAGGATATTTATTATGTTCCAAGCAGTCGTGTTAGGGGGATTAGAGTTTAGCCCGCTGATTGTTTACTTTCCAATTGCATTTATTTTAACGGCGTTGACTCGTTTTGCTTTGCATCGACTAGATTGGCATGACCGTATTTGGAAAGTGGCTTGGTTTGAGGTGTCACTATTTGTTTGTTACTTAGCACTCGCCGTCTATTTATACCAATCTGTTTAATTAATTGAGCTATTTTGAGGCAAGAAAACCGTGTCGATAACAAGGCAAAAATTTCGTTATTTAGTTGTTCTATATCAGAAATTTTTAACACAGTTAGCGTCAGGTTTAAGCCCTCAAATTACTCAAGTATTATTGCGGGTTGGTATTACTAAGTGGAAGATAAATTGAATGATTAAATATCTGCGTATTACTTTTACTATATTGGTTGTTATAGCTGCGGTTTTTGCTGGGCGTTGGGTATGGACTGACTACATGCATACTCCTTGGACGCGCGACGGTCGCATTCGAGCAGACATAGTTACAGTTGCTCCAGACGTGTCGGGTTGGGTGACTGCTTTAAACATTAAAGATGGTCAAAACGTACAAAAAGGCGAAGTACTTTTTAATGTTGATCAAAAGCGTTATCAAGCAGCGCTTGATAAAAGTAAAGCAAACACAGAAAACGCATTGTATACATGGGAACTTGCCAAACACAAATACGAAAGACGTGTTGAGCTAAACACTCAACAGGCAATAAGTGAAGAAACGCTAGAATCAACACGTATCAATACTAAAATTGCTGAGGCAAATTATAACCTAGCTAAAACAGAGCAAACAATTGCGCAATTAAATGTTGATAGAACTAAAATTGTTGCGCCTGCATCGGGGCAAATAATTAATCTGAATTTACGCCAAGGTAACTATGTAGCTCAAGGCACACCTGTGTTTGCTATTGTTCAGTCAGATTCATTTTACGTAACGGGTTACTTTGAAGAGAGTAAAATACCGCTTATTTATCCTGATCAAAAAGCTAAAATAGCGCTTTTAAGCGGTGGTAAGCAATTAACGGGGCATGTAGTGAGTGTAGGTAAAGCCATTGCAAATACGAATACACAAAGTAACGGTCAGCTTTTACCACAAGTACAACAAACATTTAATTGGGTACGTTTATCGCAACGTATTCCTGTTGATATTAAGTTAGATTCATTGCCCGAAAATACACAGCTTAGCGCAGGAATGACCGCCACAATACATCTCGCTACACGTTAAGGGGAATATAGTGGGCGTTGTATTACAAAATTTGTTTTTTCCTAAAAAACAGGCAATTATTTTTGCGACTAAGGGCGTTATAGCCATGGTAATGGCGCTTACTATTGCTATGTGGCTTAATCTTGAAAGACCTTATTGGGCGTTAGTCTCGGCTATATTTTTGCAATTACGCCCGCAAAGCGGATTAGTTATTGAAAAAGCAATTTGCCAAATAATAGGCACCATAGTGGGTGGTTTATTTGGCATATTGCTTTTAACTCAGTTAATTCTCTACCCTTATTTAGCGCTCGGTGCACTGGCATTATGGTTGGGGGTAAACTCTGCGTTATCGGCAATGGTACGCCAAGCAAACTTTGTTTATGCGTTTGCTATGGCAGGTGTAACAGCCGCTATTATTGTACTTTTAGTCATGGTTACTCCGGCAATGGTGAGCAGTCAAAGTATATTTGATATAGCACAAGCGCGCGTGAGTGAAATAGTAATAGGCTCAATATGTGCAGGCCTTGTGAGCCATTTGTTTTGGCCTGTAAAAGTTAAACACTTACTACAAGTACAAGCGCGGTCGGTTATAAACCAAACGTTAGATTATTTAGTAACTGAGCTTGATTCTAAAGGCTCGCACGAAAATCGCCATCAACAAATAGATGGCATTATGGCAACGTTAGGATCTATAAACGAAGACTCCAGCGCAGTAAGGTACGAAGGACCAAAAGGTCCAGGGCGCTCACGTGCTGCAAATCAATTGTCGCAAAAAGTGCTTTCTTTATTGGCTTCAATTCAAATAATTGGTCGCCTGCAACGAAACCACGCAGATCTCATTACTCCCACATTAGACAAATTAATAAGTAAACTTAAACACGTATTCGCGCAAATTAAAGAGTCTGACGATTTTGATTACTGCGCCGAACAAGTTAAAACGCTGCGTAAAGAGCTAACCGACTATAGAGCAAATACGGTGTGTGATTCGCCATTTGAATCTCACATGCTCAATGTGAGCTTAGAAGTAGCAGTCGACTTAACAATTTTACTACGCGCATACAGAGCGTTAGAAGAGCGTGATAAAACATTATTAAATGCACCCAGTATGCTTACATATCGCGACCCATTAGCTGGCATAATTGTTGGATTTAGAACTGCTTTGGTGTTTTCTATCGGCGCATTTATTTGGATTAATACAGGCTCTTCTGCTGCATTATTAATTATGATTTTACCGGTCATATTTTCGATAATGTTGGCGAGAATACCGTTAGCTATTTTACAGGTGGTAATAAAGCGTTTATTGGTAGGCGTGGTGGTCGCTGCTATTGTAACTATTTTTTACGCACTCAATTTATTATCACAAAGTGGTGGGCAATTAGAAATATTGCTACTTGTATTAGCAGGACCTTATTTTCTGGGTTTACTGCTGCTAGCTGATCAACAAACATTGCCATATGGCTTGGGGTTTTGTATCCCATTTACGATTTTGGTAAGACCCAGTACCGATATGAGCCTTGCGTTTTCAATCGATTACACACTTAGCTCTGCCATGGCAATTTTTGCGGGGGTGAGTATTTTATTTTGGATTTTTCAGTTATTCACAGGCCCGAGTGTGCAATTACTTGTTCATCGTGTTTTTAAGGCCACTTATAAAGATTTACTCGAAATAAATAACCATCCAACCCCAAGTATTTGGTATAACCGCCGCATGGCCGATAGGTTAATTCGCCTAACTAATTACGATCAAGGTTCACACTCACGCGTAATTACTGATCTTGCACTAACCGCTCTAAATTTAGGGCATGCGTCGGTTCGATTAAACTCAATTTGTGAAAATTTGGCTGGTAATACAAAGCTAAAGTATTTAAATGAGTGGCAGCGTACATTAGCCGATGCATTTATGTTGGCAACCAAGGGCAAGTTTAATAATAAGTTTAAGCAAGCGTCAGATAATCTTTATGAGGAATTGGCTCAGACGGTTGACGATTCAAATCAATTAGAGGCAATAAAAGGCATGTTTATTCGCATTGATCTGACCTTCGAAAGAAGTGCGAGTAAGATAAATTAGCCCCATTCGCTGCTTTTCGAGTTCAGATGTTATAACGAAATCTGTTATACTTGCTGGATAATTTTATGGGGCTGTTATGATTTCAAAAAACCAACTCAAACTTATTCGCCAACTTGGCCAAAAAAAGTACCGAAAGCAATATAATCAATACCTTGTACAGGGTGAGAAAAACGTACTTGAGTTATTAAACAGCCCATTAAATGTGGTTAATATTTTTGCTACAAACGAATTTATAAATGCGTACCAAGGTAAGTATCCGCAAGCTAACTTTATTGAAGCTGATGAAGAAGCCCTCACCAAAGCCAGCACGCTAGTTAGCAATAATGCAGCCATTGCTATTGTTGATATGCCAAAGGCAGCTTTACCACAAGCAAGTGGCTTAATACTCGCACTTGATGGCGTATCAGACCCTGGTAATTTAGGCACAATAATAAGAGTGGCAGACTGGTACGGTATTAAACATATAGTAACTAGCACCGACAGCGCAGACGCTTACAACCCAAAAACAATTAGCGCCACGATGGGCTCATTTGTAAGGGTATCGGTAAGCCAAGTAGATTTACCTGATTATCTACAGTCTTTAAATTTACCTGTTTACGGTGCTTTTTTAGATGGGCAAAGCGTGCATAAAACCCAATTTACGGGCTCAGGCGTTTTACTAATGGGCAGTGAGTCGCATGGAATACGCGAGACATGTGCAAAGTTAGTAACTAATAAAATCACCATCCCCGCTTTTGGTGGTGCAGAGTCGCTTAATGTGGCAATGGCGACCGGTATTATTTTAGATAATTTTAAACGACAAGCTTAACAATTTAACTGTTAATGAGTTAAATTGTTTGTAATCAATAACAATAATAATCGGTAATAACAATAAGATGCGCTTAAGCACTATTAAATTAGCGGGCTTTAAATCGTTTGTAGAGCCCACTAAAATTCCATTTCCTGATCAAATGACGTGTGTTGTTGGCCCCAATGGCTGTGGCAAATCTAACGTTATTGATGCAGTACGATGGGTGCTAGGTGAAAGCTCTGCTAAAAACCTGCGTGGCGACGCCATGACCGACGTTATTTTTAATGGCTCAACTAATCGAAAAGCCATATCACAAGCCTCTGTAGAGCTTGTTTTTGATAACGATAAAGGAAGTCCTTCAAACACATTTGCCGATCGAAACCAAATTGCTATTAAGCGTTTAGTAACGCGCGACGGACAGTCACTGTATTTTTTAAATGGCAGTAAATGCCGTAAGCGCGATATTACCGATATATTTTTAGGCACCGGTCTTGGTCCACGTAGTTACGCAATTATTGAGCAAGGGATGATCTCGCGCTTAATAGAAAGTAAACCACAAGAGCTGCGCGTATTTTTAGAAGAAGCCGCTGGCGTTTCTAAATACAAAGAGCGTCGCCGTGAAACACAAACTCGTATAAAGAGCACTCGCGAAAACCTTGAACGTTTGTTAGATGTGCGTAAAGAACTACAAAGTCAGTTAGATAAATTGGCTGTGCAGTCGGTTGATGCAAAAAAATACCGCGAATTAAAAGTACAAGAACGTACGCTAAAAGGCCAAATTGCGGTTTTAAAATGGCAAAAGTTACATCAGCAGCAACTTGAAAAAAGTGCCCAAATTAAAAAACTTAATGATCAAATTTTGTTTTTTAAAACCGCTAACTCAGGGCATGACGATGTACTTGCAAGCCTAGAGGGGCAAGTACAAGCCCAGCAAAATAAACTAAGCGATGCACAGCATCAGCAACATGTAATACACACCGAGCTTACTCGCGCTGAGCAACAACAAATCAATGTAAAGCAGCAAACCCAAACGCTTAAACAAAGTTTAATTAAATTACAGCAACGCCAAATTCAAAGTGCTGAGGTAAAATCGCAGCAGCAAATTGTGTGCGAGCAACTTAATGAAGCCCTGCAAGAGGCAAGTGAAAACGCCTTAATATGTGAAGAGCAAGTTAGTGGGTTAACGCATGAACTTGAGGAATTATTAGCACTTAAGCAGCGCCACCATACTCATTGGCAAGCTTTGTGTGAGCAACAGCAACAGCTTAATAATAATGCGCAACTGCATAGTAGTCACATTAAACAAACTCAGCAGCAAATTGATCATGTTAACGAGCAAATTGATCAGTTAACTGTTCAGCTTAGCGAGCTACAAAGTAGTGATGTAGAGCAGCAGTTAATACAGCAAACACAGCAAACACAAACCTTAACTCAAGAACTTGCCGCTAAACAAACAGCACATACGAAGTGCACTGCTAAGCTTGAAATGCAAAATGAGCTTGTTAATAACTCACAAAAACAATATTCGACACTCACTCAAACAATAAACGAGTTAAAAGCCAGTATAACGGGGCTTAAAAGTACATTAGGGCTTGATGAGAAAAGTGAACGTACTAATGGTTTGTTTAATCAGCTAAGTGTTAAAGAAGGCTTTGAGCTTCTAATAGAGCAAGCACTTAAATCTTTAGAGCATTTAAATGTAAGTGAGCAGCAAGCTGATAACAGTGTGTGGCCAAATAGTGATAAAAGTGTGCCAACAAATAGCTTAGCTACATATATAACAAGCGGTGTTTATCCAGAGCATTTAGCACGTATTGCTTATAGTGAAAGCGGTGATTTAGAAATACTAAAAAATAGTTTTTATACAGCTGTTATGGATAAAAACGGTGCTTTATATGGTCGTAACTGGCATGTAAGTGCCGAATGTAATGCAGAAAACTCATTACTTTTAAAGCATAAGCAATTGCAAGATAAAGCGCAGCAGTTAACTAATGCCGAGGACGAGCTACAACAAGTAACACACACTTGTGACGAACATACAGCTGAGCAAATAAAATTAATTAACGAACAAAGCGAGCTAAAAGAAGCGATACATGAGCTTGCGCAAAATATAGCGGTAGCCAGTACGCGCAGCGATATGCTTGTGCAGCAAGTAGCACAATTTAAGTTACAACTAGAAAAGCTACAGCAACAAAAACAGCAATTAACCACTGCGCTTTTACAATTAAATACCGTGCTTGGTGAGCAAACAGAGCAATTTGAAGTGTTGAATGAGCAGCAACTTAACTTAGCGGATGAAGTAGACGCTGCAAATAGCTTGCGCTCACAAAGTGATAAAAGTTATAGCGAAGCATTAAGCATGCTTGAGCAATATAAAACACAAGCACATAAGGCAACGCTCTCAGAGCAAAAGGCACGCAGTGAATGGCAGTTAAGCCAAACCAAATTGAGCCATGCAGAGCAAGAGCACGTTAGTGCATCAGAAGGTGCGCAAGAACTACTTAGTGAAATAGAAGAGCTGCTGATACCAGAGCAAGAACTTAGCGATAAAATTACGCAGCTCTTAGCACAGCATCAAAAAGGTGAGCAGGCATTAGTATTGCTACAAAAAGAATTAGCTCAGGCGAAAGAGAGCTTAAACACTAAGCAAATAAGCCTTAAAAATTCACAAGGTGAGCTGGTGGGCTTGCAAGAGCAGCACCAAAAGCTAACAATTGAAGAACAAAGCTTAGTAATAAAAGCGCAAGTTGCGCTTGAGCCATTAGAAGAGTTGAAACAAAGCTTAAAAGCAATACTTGATGAATTACCAGATTCATTAAATTTAAGTGCAGCACAAAATCAGTTAACAGGATTTACTAATCAGTTAGATAAATTAGGTGCAGTAAACTTGGCGGCAATAGAAGAGTTTGATTTAGCCAAAGCACGTAGTGATTATCTTGATAATCAATTAGATGATTTAACAAAAGCGTTAAGCACCCTTGAAGGTGCAATTCGTAAAATTGATAGTGAGACCAAAACACGCTTTAAAGCGACGTTCGATCAAGTTAACGAAGACTTTGCTGAGCTATTTCCTAAAGTTTTTGGTGGTGGGAGCGCGTATTTAGAATTAACCAGTGACGATTTACTCGAAAGTGGTGTTAGTATAATGGCACGACCACCGGGTAAGAAAAATTCAACAATTCATTTGTTAAGTGGTGGAGAAAAAGCGCTGACCGCATTATCATTAGTGTTTTCTATATTCAGGCTCAATCCAGCTCCTTTCTGTATGCTGGACGAAGTAGATGCACCACTAGATGATGCCAACGTTGTGCGTTTTTGCCGTTTGGTTGAAGAAATGTCACAATCAGTGCAGTTTATTTATATTAGTCATAATAAAATTGCGATGGAAATGGCAGGTAGATTAACAGGTGTTACTATGGCAGAACCTGGCGTATCGCGTATGGTTGCTGTAGATATAGAGCAAGCTGTGCAACTTGCACACGCATAAATTTTTATAACAAGTGTATTAGTTTTTCATTAATATACAGGTTTTAGGCATATCAAATAATAAAAGGTGAGGGGATGGCCGAACAATTAAGATGGGTTTTAATCGTTATCAGTGTAATTGTCATTGGTGGTTTATTAATACATGGATTGTGGTCAGTTAGAAAAAAAGACCGCCCAGAAGTATCGGATAATGAACGGGTTGAGCCATTACAACAAAGCGCACCAGCTTCATCTAAACCGTTTCGTACTGAGGCTGAGCCAAAAGAGCCAATGCAAGACGAACGTGATGAGCCACAATTTGGCGAGCTTAACTTTGATGCAAATGAGCCGCAAATTGATACAAGCGTGCCAGAAACACCGATTGAAGATGACTTAGAAATAGTTGATGATCTTGAAACAAAAGATCAAAGTGCTGAAGAAGCGCCTGCTCAAATGTCTGACTTTGTTATTGTGCATATTCAAATGCCAGAAGAGCTTAGTATGCAGGGCAGTAAACTATTACCAACAGTTAATACTTTAGGTTTTAAATATTCTGAGGAAGGCTTTTTTAATCGCCACTTAGATCCGGCTGGCCAAGGTCCTGTTTTGTTTAGATTAGTAAATATGTACAACCCAGGTACGTTTGATATTGATAATATGGAACAATTTAGTACCGCTGGGGTAAGCTTATTTATGACGTTACCGTGCGACGGCGATGGTCTAGCGGCATTTAATATGTTGCACAGCGCAGCTAAAAAGTTAGCGGATGAATTTGGTGCACAAATTTTAGATGCTGAGCGAAATGAAATGACAGTAGAGCGCATCAGGCAATATGTTGAACAGGTTCGTTCTTTTTCAGCGTAAATAACGCATACATTATATTTTTATAAGCCACTGGACGGTGAATCGTCAAAGTGGCTTTTTTATGTTTATTGAGGTTTAAATGTCTAGCAGCATTAGTGAGCAAATTAATCATCTTCGTACTACATTAGAGCAACACAACTATAACTATTATGTGCTCGACACCCCCAGTATTCCTGATTCTGAATACGATAGGTTATTACGCGAATTAAGCGCACTAGAGATGCAGCACCCTGAATTTTTAACCGCCGACTCTCCGACACAAAAAGTAGGCGGTGCCGCACTGAGTAAATTTGAGCAAGTAGCGCATCAAGTACCCATGTTATCGCTTGATAACGCCTTTAGTGAAGAAGAGTTCACTGCGTTTAATCGCCGTATAAAAGAGCGTTTAATGAGTACCGATGAGCTTACTTTTTGTTGTGAGCCAAAACTTGATGGTTTAGCTGTATCAATTATTTATCGTGATGGTGTACTTCTACAAGCGGCTACGCGAGGTGATGGTTTTACCGGTGAAAACATTACTCAAAATGTAAAAACAATTCGTAATGTACCACTTAAGTTACGTGGCGATTACCCAAAAGAGCTTGAAGTGCGCGGCGAAGTATTTATGGACAGCGCTGGCTTTGATAAATTAAATACTGAAGCGCAAAAACGCGGTGAAAAAGTATTTGTTAATCCGCGTAATGCAGCCGCGGGGAGTTTGCGTCAACTCGACTCTAAAATTACAGCTAAACGCCCACTCATGTTTTATGCCTATAGTACCGGGCTTGTAGCTGATGGCAGCATTCCTGAGGATCACTATCAGCAACTAGAAAAGCTGACTGACTGGGGGTTACCACTGTGCCCAGAAACAAAATTAGTTGAAGGTCCTAAAGCCGCGCTTGAGTACTACAGCGATATTTTAACGCGCCGTGGTGAGCTTAAATATGAAATTGATGGCGTAGTAATAAAAATAAACCAAAAGGCCTTACAAGAGCGTTTAGGCTTTGTGGCACGTGCTCCTCGTTGGGCTATTGCGTATAAGTTTCCGGCGCAAGAGGAAATAACCCAACTACTTGATGTTGATTTTCAAGTCGGTCGTACTGGCGCCATTACACCTGTTGCACGTTTGAAGCCTGTTTTTGTGGGTGGCGTTACCGTATCAAATGCAACGCTTCATAACAGTGATGAAGTTGCACGTTTAGGCGTAAAAGTAGGCGATACAGTTATTATTCGCCGCGCAGGAGATGTGAGTGTCACCTTAAGTAAGTTTGTTTCAAGTAGGAATCATCAAATAAGAAGTTACTATATGAATAATCATTTTTCCGATGGCAAATCTTCTTTAAATCTTCTATCGACAGCAGCCCATTAAGGATATCTTGTAATGTTAAAAGCCACTTTCAGTAATGAGCAAATAGACACTCTAAAAAAAATAGATAAAGAAATTAAGCCAAATGAGTTAATTAGTCTTTTTGATAAATCAAACTTAGATTCAGATGAATTAGTACAAATCTTAAAAGCATCAAACGCTCTTTATAGAGTAGGTCTTCAAGTCATAACAGATGAACAATATGATTTATATATTTCTATGCTAAGAAGTATTAATCACCTTCACCCATACCTTAATAAAGTTGAACCTGAAGCTCTTGCAGAAGCAAAAACAGTAGAATTACCGCAAAGAATGCTTTCAACAGAAAAAGCTTATTCAAAAGAAGATATAGAAAAATGGTTGAAAAGGATCTTGAAAGCGGCTCAAGAAATTAATATTTCAGAAAAAGATATTTATTTAAGAGTAACACCGAAACTTGACGGTTACGCAGCTTTTGATGATGGTCAGAAATTATATACAAGAGGCGATGGTTACAGAGGCCAAGATATCACAAGGGCATTTGATAGAGGGCTAAAAGTTGCAGAAAATGGCGTTCGAGGTTTAGGTCCCGGTGAAATAGTCATTAAGAAGAGTTATTTCGATAGTAAATTGAGTGATATTTTTGAAAACTCAAGAAATATACAAGCAGCTATAATCGCAGAAAAGAAGTTAGACGAAAACGTCCAGAAAGCTATAAAAGATGGTGCATGCGTTTTTTATCCATTCACTTTAATTAAAAACAAAACAGCTCACTTTTCTGAAATCATTGAAAATTTCGAGTCAATAGTTGAAGAAATATGGAAAGCTGTAGATTTTGATATCGATGGTGTCATTCTTGAAACAACTCATGAAGACTTGAAAGAGTATATGGGCGCTACAAGAAAGAGCCATAGGTGGCAAATTGCTTTTAAAGTTAATGAAGATTCTGCTGAAGTAAAAGTGATAAGCATAACACCGCAAACTTCAAGGACTGGTCGCATATCTCCTGTAGCTGAGTTAGTTCCTACAAAATTAAGTGGTGTAACAATTAAGAGGGTTACTGTCCATCATTATAATATGGTTAAAACCAAAAAAATTGGCTCCGGTGCAATAGTTGAAATAGTCAGAAGTGGTCTTGTAATACCAAAAATTGAAAGAGTTATTAAGGAATCTGAGGTTCAACTCCCGGATAATTGCCCTAGTTGCGGCTCGAAGCTCTTGTGGGAGTCAGATCATTTAATTTGTCCTAACAAAAGTGATTGTCCAGCCCAAACCGAAAACACTTTAATACATTTTTTCAAGACGTTAGGTAACAATGATGGTTTTGGGCCTAAAGTTATAGAAAAGATTACTAACTTTGGAATTAAACATATACATGAAATATATCAAATTCCTAAACATAAATTTTTAGCTTTTGGCTTTGGTGATAAGACGTCACAAAACTTAGTAGATCAACTGCAAGCAAGTCGTGAGATTGAAATAGAAGATTGGCGTTTCCTCTCAGCTTTTGGAGTAAGTCGATTAGGTGGTGGGAACTGCGAGAAATTGCTTCAGCATTGTCCTATAGTGGAGCTTTTCGAAATATCAGTCGAGGATATGGTTAAGATAGATGGATTTGCACAACTGAGCGCTGAAGCTATCGTTGAAGGCCTAGCAAACATTAGAGAAGAGTTTTTTAAGGTTTATAATCTTGGCTTTAAATTAAGTGTTACGGCTAAGGAGTCCGATAGAGTAAGTTTAAATTCTCCAATTGCTGGAACCGTTGTTGTTTTTACTGGCTCCATGCAACAAGGTTCTCGTGGAGACATGGAAAAACATGCAAAAACACTCGGAGCAAAAGTAGCTAAGTCTGTTACAGGTAACACGACCTATTTGGTAACGGGCGAAAAGGTTGGTGAAACAAAAATTAATGCCGCAAAAGATAAGGGCGTAGAAGTGTTAACAGAGCAAGAATATCTTAGCTTAATTGGATAAATCAATTATCCCAAAAAATTATATGAAGAAGTGTGATTACCAAGGGATTATGTCGGTCTAATTACCGAGCGACTTTGTCGTAAATAGCATATCAGCCAGTTACTAAACTGGCTACCTTTTATGCCGATTCAGCCAGAGCATTAGATTTTTCGACTCGCAATGCGGTGGTATTCATATTGTTTCTTAGCCACATGCTGCGCACACCGCCCGCGCTAATATCAACACCAAGGGCTTCACTGAGCTTTATCGCGACTTTCTGCTGACCAAGGTGAGGGTGTTCAATTGAGAATTGCACAACGGCGTCTTCTATCGCCTTATCCACACAGTTTTTGTGCCGTAGATTAGGTGTTTCTTGGCGTTTTAATGCTTCAGGGCCACCTCGCTTAACTAGTCTTAAGTGCCGATGAATAGTGTCTCGTGATACGCCACTTTGGCGTGATGCAGCGCTGACGCTTCCGAGTTTTTCGATTAACGCTAATACTTCAAGTTTCTTCTGTACTGCCAAGTCTTCTGATGCCAGTTTGCTTGGCTCATTAACTTCCGAGATCTTGAGTTTGCGACCAGCGAAGTGAGCGGTAAACCCTTTTTTACTCGTGTTCCTTATCTCGATTTTCTGATTGGCAATGGAGTGCTTGAGCGGTGAATCTATTAGGTAGAACTTGTTGCCATAACTGAAGGTATGGTCGTTACGTATTTTACGATGGTCTTTAATGACGCAGATATCATCAAGGTTGATGTGTTTCGACAGAGGCGTAAATTCAGGTGCTTGCTTTGATTTTACTTGAACTTTCGACTGCCAGAACTGCGGAATGAAGATATGCTTAAGGTAGGCATTGGCAGCGGCAATATCGTTAATATTGTTCAACCTAAGTTCGGGCACCAATCGGTCTTGGAAGGTATCGAACGCCCGTTCGACGCGCCCTTTACCTTGTGGGGAATTGGCAAAGATGATTTCAATGCCCAGCTCCTCACAAGCCCTCTGCATCTGTGAGAAGTTGCAGCGCTTCGGGCCGCCGAAGATACCGGCTCTGTCCACATAAAGCGTTTTAAACACACCTTTCGTTTCGATACATTCTCTCATGACTTTCAGGCATCCAACGGTGGTCTCTGACGGGAAGAACTCAGCATATACTTCACTGGTCGCATCATCAATCATGGCAATTAAACAGTGCTTTTTATCCCCAAACCAGCGATGTGGACTGCCATCCATTTGCATCATTAGACCCGGTGCTTCCATGCGCTCTCTGCGCTTTCGAACATTGCTACGTCTTCGTTTGGCTCGTTTAACGTGATGAATATCATGTGCCCAACCGCGTAGGGTTTCACGCTTAATAACAATGTTCTCATTCGTAGCTAATTGTTCAGCCAAGTGCAACAGATTCAAATCGTAATATTTTTCCTGAATCAATTTTTGAACCACTTTTTTTATTGATACCGGCGTTTTGTTGGGTGGGGCTTTGCCACTGTTACCATGAACAGCGAATTGAATACCGACTTGCTGATATTGCTTTACGTAGCGTTCAATAGTGCGTCGAGACTTACTGAGTAACTTAGCAGCATTGGCAATTGTTATCCTGCCTTCAACCACTTTAGCTATGATGTCAACGGTGAGTTGAGCTTTAGAATCCATCACAATCATCCTCAACATGCCTTCTAGTATTCCAAAAACAAAACACTAACAGACACGTAAAAAAATGACCGACAAATTCCCTTGGTAATTAGCGATTACGACAGAATCGCTTGGTAATTAAGATACGACAAAGTCGCTTGGTGTTAACAAAATTATATGAAGAAGTCTTAACTTAATCTGTCAGGTTTGATTTTTAGTTTTTGATCAAATCTGACAGTCGCATATGTGCCAGAAGTGGACATTGGCGATGCCTCGTTAAGAGGCGAAAAATTGTTGGCTAAAATATTGGACAAAGAAAGCAGCTATCTGTTTTTGTCCTCTTAAACGACTTATTAGTTTTTGTTTAGCAAAACTATTTCCCTATTTTACCCATAGATTGCATATAGCTTTCCAGTTGCCCCATTGAACTTAACATTCTAAATGGGTTACTTCTAACAGCGTCATCCTTATGAGCTTCTGTTATGCTGCACCAAGGACATAAATCGCCCTTCGCGACTAATGGCTCTTGGCAACTCTCACAAGTATTGGACGCAATTAAAATATCGCTACCAGAGAATGTAAAAACATCATTAGACTCATTTTTCATATACGGCTTCGGATAGCTTTTACCGATGACTAACTCATACCAAGTCAATTCATTTTCTTCAGCTATTTCCTGTGCTAAGCCAACGTTTTCCTTAGGGTATTTTGAACCAATGATAATACCAGTCACCAAATCACAGGGAATATATAAAATATCATTCCCAGCAACTTTCTCTGTAACCTTTCTCATATCAACAAGCCTACATTCTTGCTCATATTTCCAGTCATCGTATTTAGCAAAATACGATTCAACAAAAATATATTCTTGTAAGGCATACGAGTGACGTGGTTTTTTTAAAACAGCAGCCCTTTGAAGGATAGGTTGAAGATGCTCGCTTGGAGCATCTCTATAGGTAACATCCCAAATAGGGTTACCTTTAAAATGTTCCTGCAACTTCTCTAAATCAAACTCTAATACAAAACCTGTATGGTTATTTGCATAATGCGCCCACATAGGGGCAACAATGGGAGACTTAGAAAAACATGTTGTAGGATTTTGTGGAATATCAGAAATAATATCATTATAGAAAGCAAGCTGATCAGCAGGAGTGTTCAAATCCATCCCAAGAAATAGCTCATAGGGATCATTATAATCCTGCGGTAAAGAGCATTTGACACCACAAAAACCTTCTTTTTGAAAAACGAGTTTTATTACATCATTTGAAAAGTATTTATATATTTTTGACATTTAAATCAATCATCCATGTACGAGCCAAACTCACAGCTTTATCTGAGGACACTTTCCCTATCTTAGCGCGAAAACATATTTATATTATTCGCTCATAATACTCCTGAAAATATTACCCCATTTCAGTAACTAAAAAACCGCACTAAACAGGGTTGACCACTAATCTTCGTTGGTTCTGTTCAGCTTCTTGTTAAGCTTTTGGTCATTCTCTTTATTAGCCAAATCAGTTATAAAATTAATGTTTGACGCTATTACGCTATAAATACAAAACAACTGAGCATAGACAAGACAAAGTAACATACTAAGCCCAACAAACGAAAACAGTTCAGGCGCTTTCAAGTACAAGCTTGAATTCACTAAAAATGGTTTCATAGAAATACCTATCAACAGTATCGCCAGTATTACCGCAGAGATAACGATTACACCTACCAGCAATTGCACACGCTTTTTGTCTTCGTCTGGGAAGATAGCTGACGAGCTTGGTTGAATAACTTTACGCATGGCTTGGGGGTAAATATAAGCAATCCAAATCCCCATGATAGTGAAAATCATAGCTGACCCATTTTGCAAAATACTAACTATTGGCGATATATCGTTGTAATTTAGGTCACCTCTGAACAGCCAACTAACGACCCCTATGAAGCAAACTAAAGCCACATGCCAAATAAAGGCCTTCATCATTGGCCAACCGCTTCTTCTTGTTCTTCTTCAATAAAGGCTGACAGTAGCTTGTCACGCGAAAACTCCATCGCTTTAAACAAACGCTCTGCTGTGTAATGCCCTGTATCATCACGACCACCACCTACTAAGTCGTTTACAGATAAAGTGCTTTTAACGACGAAGTTATCTAACCAGACAACACCTGAGTTTTCTTTTTTAAAGCCAATGTTTCGCCAGTCATCACCGTCTGTGTACTCTCGTTCGTAAAGGTCAATCATCTCCTTCAGTTCTCTTACTGTCGGCTTAGCCTCAATATTAACCTCTACCTTTCTATCAGCTCTCGTAACTTGATTTGATACAAAAGGTAGATCTTTGAATAAATTAGTCCAACCGCCTTGCTGTACGACCTGAGCGCTAATCACATCACGCTTAACGAAGTGCGTGATTTTACCTGTCAGATCTTCTAAATCAGATTTAGTAGTTGGCTTCTTAAACTGTTCAGAATAAGCCTGAAACCATAAATTACCTTTCTCGCCTTGCTTAGTCGGAGCAAACGAGATAGAAAGATACTTACCTTTACCGCCTTTGCGCTCTTTCTCTACGACTTTTCTTTGTCTAAAGTCACTATGCAGCTCGACATAGTCACGCATGAATCGGTTCATAATCTCGGTGTCTGCAACAGAATTAGGAAAACGAATAGAGGAGAAAATTTCTAACGACGGAATAAACCAGTAATAAGCGGCCTCTCCCCAAATAACACGGTCGTTACCAACGTTATCGTCAGCATTATAAAGGTTATTGTCTTCTAGCCCAGCATCAGCCTTAATGCCGTATACGCCATTTCCCTGGCCAATTGCACGCCAAAGGACAAGCATGTAATCGCCTGTTTCCTCATCACGCTCTAAAGCCTTTAAATACACTTTTTTACGGTTACTGTAGCCGACTGTTTGGTCATCCCACAGCAGCGTATCTTCTAAAGAGATTCTGTCTTGAAACCATTTTTGTAAGGAGTTGAGCATTACATCCATACTCAAAGGTTCGAAGTAATCATCAGCTCTACGAGCAAAGCCCAATGAATTATATTTGAAAAATGTTACAAGTCCTTCGCTCATAAAAGCTCCTTCTATTTATTGAGAATATAGTAAATCACAAACAATGATTAACTCAAAGTTATTAAATTAAAATGCACTACTTTATAGAGGTGGTTTAGTTAAATCGCATAAAGCTTGTTGAAATTGATTTTTAGCCTTGCTGTTTGATTGAGAACAATCTACAACTCAACTACCACTGCTTGCTGTGTTTTTGGAAATCATTTCAGTCCAAACTCGTAATAAAATGAACGTCTGTTATTCGCTCACAGCTGAACTTCTCAAAAGTGCCAGGAGCAGTCATTAATGATTAACTCGTTTCTGCCCCTTTTCGAGTTAGCAAATTGCATATTTTGCAAATTGGTTTTGCCCCAAAATGAGTTAACGCAAATACCCTAAAGATCTGTTTTGAGAGATAACCAGACATTGAGGTTGGCTTAAAATATGAGTTAATTGATTTCCAAACTGTGTAGTTCGTGCATTTATTCAAGGTAATGGGCAACGAGCGCATTTTTTGTGAATATCTTTAGCGCCAATAGAAAATTATAGTTGGCTATGCATTACGTTATTTGTTAAAAATAGATTTATTAATACATGAGCGTGACATCGGCAGAAAGATGCGCGACGCGCGTACTATAAAATGTTATCACCTACTTGGATAGAAGGTTCCGTCTTTGAAATATGATTTTAAGAATGACTGGAAAGCTCATGTAAGTGATGAGCTACTTTTGCAGGGGTTTAAGTATGATGATAGTAAGGATCTGGCTGATAATAGCATTATCCTTTTCAATATTAATCGTCGACTACCAATGCAGACCCCAAGAAAAGTGATTTTCTCTAGCGAGTTTTATTGCCCAGATGAAAACATAAGAGGGCTTGATTACTTAGTTAAAAAAATAGAGGCTGGAGATTGTTTAACTCCGAACCTGAGTAAAACAATTTCTAGAGCTGATTATAATGATGCAGCCTTAGATGATTGGGGGATTCATCACTTTCATTTAGGTGGTAAACAAATAAACGGAGTGGTCGAACGTACAAAGAATGTTGTGTTTGTCTTTATTTTGGCTGACCGTGCTTTGTTTATACAGATATTGGCTCATGGTAAGGGGTATCCTGATGTATGGGTAAATACTTCATTGCTAGAAATTATTCATAATAACTGGCCAGATACTATATCTCACATGAAAACCACGTTAAGTGGGACTAAATTAAGTGCTTTAGAGCGCACAAATCTTCGGAGATGCAATACCAATGTTGATATTGAAGTTTCCGATGGAACAGTTTATTTTTCACCAGGTGGTGGTCGCATGACTAACGGTGACTCCATGACTGATTTTATGAGTCTTCAGCTTATCTATCGAGACTTAGAGTTTTTAGAGGCCATTGTCGCTCAAACAGCTGATCAAATTAAGAAAAAAATTACTACTCCAAATGGTGATCTTCACTTTCGAGTAGATTTCTCTGATATAAAGAAATTACGTGTCATTGAGGTAAATTCTAAGACAGTATTAAATTTCCAATAAAATGTGATAACAAAGGTAGGCACGCAGACTAGTTTTAAGCTGCTTTCGCTACTCGCTCAACCAACTTAAAACTAGCTGGTGCTACCGGCGTTATTTTCTAGGGTAAACATTTGAAAATTTTAAGCATCACCTTTGTTTTAGCTTTGCTTGTTCCAATCTTCCTATATACGAATCAATTTGGATTAGGCCTATGGGATGATCATGCTAAATGGGCTGAAATGGGAAGCTTCTTTGGTGGAATATTAGGGCCGATAGTCACTGTTATTTCTATTGGTTTTATTTATATTCAACTCAAAGCCCATCAAAAGCAGCAGCAATATACTCTCGACACATTAAAATTACAGAAAATCGAATCAGATATTTTATTTTTTTCAGCAGTCGTTAAGTCGGAGCTAAGTCGCGAAATATCAACAATGGATAACAAAACTCTAAATAGTATACTAAGCAATCATGCCGCAGAGTTTTGCTCCGTTCACACTCATTATCAGGGTAGCGAAGACCCTGATTTAATCGTTAAAGAGTTTGGCCGGCGATCATTTGACTTCTTGATTTGCTACGAAAGTCTTTTTGCATCATGGCGTGCTATCAATGCTCAACTACATTCATTAAAAGCTCTTGATGAAGCTTTATCTATGGAAAACTACAAATCACAACTTGCGCGTGTATTCACCACATTAGATAGTTATATTTGCTCACATTTGGATACAATCTCAATGACGTTAGATAACGGGTTTAATCCACATTTTCGACCTTCATTCGAGGATTCTCGTGCAGAGGTTCAGGAGTCAATGGGTAAGAGAATATAACAAACGCATTAGTTGCTTTGTGTTTCCGCTTCGCTCTAACTTACAACAAAGCAATTTCCGTATTCGGTTCGTTTTATGCGAAATTAACCTAATATAGCCGACGATCTAAAACGTTTTTGTCCATCGACGATTTATCAATATAACTCACCTTTGCCCCAAAACCACTTAACGCAAATGCTCTAGAGTCGAATTTGAAAGAACTACGGCAGTTACCCAAAGCAGAACAAGAGAGCTGCCTAAAATCAATTCGTTAACCTGCTTAGTTGCTCAGGCTAGCGGGCTCTGTGCGCGTAAAAAATATAATTGCTTATTAAGGCAAATTTAGGTGTAATGAATACATAATAAGCGCTGAGCAATGCAGGGAAAGCTTCATTAATAATAGATTCGCTGTTCAAACCAAATGATTTGGCTAATGTCTCTAAAAAGCAAATTCCCATAGCATAAACAACACCAACTCTGACACACCGAGAAGGGAGCGCCTCAGTCCAACAAGCGATTATGCAGCACATACTGCGTGTCGCATAAATACTAAAATGTTAGGCTCCAACTCTATTTACAACCGAGGTTCTAGTTGAAATATATTTCTATTGATGGTGATGATGTAGGTAGAAAGATTACATCATATTATTTGAGTAATGACTGCAACGGGCTTGAGGAGTTAAGCAGCTCTATTAGGGCTTCTACAAAGGCAATATCAGTTAAGCTTCAGGAACATGGATTTGACATCATTTTTTGCGCTGCCGATGGAGTCGCGGCGTCTACGAAACAAGATATTGACATGAAATCTATATTCTCCGAAATAAGGAAAATATCTCCAAATGGAGTTACTTTTTCCGCAGGGTCTGGGTCAAGTATTCGTGAATCCTATATTGCTTTAATTTCAGCTAAGAGCAATGGGAAAAATTGCCTTCATGAGTATTCAACATTAGATGATTACAGCAAGGATTGCCAAATTGTTCAGGATCGTTAAGTTTGACCTACTTTTAAAGTACATTGCTCTTGCTACCGTTGTCATCAGTATGGGTATTTACGCCCTTGTACAAACATACTGGCTACCTGATATATCGCTATTTAAGGTTATTACGATATCTTCAATAGTAAGTACCTTATTAATTCTATTGCTATTGACTTCCTTTATATCTCGGAAGATATGGGCTGTTTTAGCTTGGTTTGATAAATCAATGTTTCCTGATCTAAATGGAACATGGGAAGGCGAAATCACTTTAGAAGATGGTAAAAAAATTTCGGCTAAAGCTGTGATTCGACAATCGTTACTTGCAACTCAAATTGACATGCATGGCGAAACGACTAAATCAATAACCCTGGAAACAACGCCAACAATTGAGCAGGGACAAAAGAAGCTATATTACGTCTATCGTTCAACTCCAAAAACACCAGGATGGCCTTCTTATAATGGCTCTACATTATTTGATATAAGGACTATAGACTCGGGGAAAGGAAAAATGTATGAACTTTCTGGTCACTATTACACTGATCGAAAAACAATTGGCAGGGTTCGGCTAACTCAGATTAGCAAGGATTCAAATAATGACGTTTCATTTTACTAAAAAGCCTAACAAGGCGCTGCTACGGTTAAATCACGGAGAAAGCTATGCATGATTATGCTGTATTTGGACATGATAGATCTACTATCGGAAGGTGGTTGGGGTTTATATCTATTGCCCTCTCAGGTGGAGTCGCTCAGCTATTGGCTATTGCTAGTAATCTAAGTGGTATTGAGGCATTTACAAAAGCAACAATTACCACAGGCGTAGTATATTTTTTACTCCATTGGATATTCAATAAATGGGTATGGAAAATTTCATTTTTTGAAGTTCCAAACTTAAATGGGGAATGGGAACTTAAGGGGCAAACGCTAAATGATGATGGGACTACTAAATTCGATTGGGAAGGTTCTATTGGAATTGAGCAAACTTGGAAAAATATCCAAGTACACCTAAAAACAAAAAACAGTCAAAGCGAAAGTTATACTGCGACGCTTTCTAAGCGGTTCGGTCCAACAGGTGGCTGGCTTCTTTCATACAGTTACAAAAATGAGCCAGAAATAGAGCAGAGCCATGAGTTGAATTCTCATAAAGGTTACTGCGAAGTTGAGTTTAATAAAGAACTAACGGTTGGTAAAGCCTCCTATTTCAATAGTGCAGGAAGAAAGACATTTGGTGTTATGAGTTTAAAAAGGATTCAATAATGATTGACTTTGAAAAACGGTTGAAATCGCTTAAAGAGCGCAGACAAGGAACTCGTGAACGAGCTATTTATGATTCTATGGAGTCTTTTTCTGCCAATAATGCAATACAGCGTGGGGTTGATGTCAGGAAATCAGAATCATTTGAAAACCTGAATGAAGTCGCTGGTGTCAAATACGCGATAGGCGCAATGTCCGCTGTGGAACCAGCATCTACAAATGTATCTATTGATGAGGGTAATCGAGTAGCTGATAGTCTTATTAAGAGTTTGCAAAATAGTGGTGAATCTGTCACCAAGCGGCTTCAAGGCTCAGTGGCTTTAGATATTCAGTGAGCGTCTAGCGAACTACACCTATGTTTTAAAATTCCAGGGTAACAA
>NZ_WTKZ01000048.1:0-32174 GCF_011378805.1 Pseudoalteromonas sp. Z9A6 | reverse complement strand
AATCAGCTGCCTGATATATTCATTTCAGATGAGGCTGAATAGTTACAATCTATCTGTGTGAATTTAATGCGACTTATGCAATCATCTAATAAAGTAGTGATATAAATTAACAACTTCGAGATGCTATGAAAAAGTACCAACAAAAATCTATTATAGCCGTTCTAACCGGAGTGTTAGTTTTTATAACTGGCTGTATTATTTTACTTAATTTTGCAGCGCAGCAATTAACAGCACAAACAAAGTCAGATGCTGAGTATATTCTCACTCATGTAGAAGGTGCAATTGCAGAGCGGCGTCGAATACTTACCCCATTAAATAAGCTTGCGTTTAAACAGTGTGACAACACAACTCTTCTTGAGATGCGCCGCGCTTTATTTGACGCAAAATATGTAATTGATATAGGTTTTTTTAAAGATAATCAGCTAGTTTGTACTACGGGTGCAGGCTTATTAAGTAAACCAATTAACGACAAACAGCCTGACTTTATTCGAGATGATGAACAGGTGAGGGTTCGTTTTGAGCCAGAGCTTTATCTATTATTATTTAGTGAGCGCCCTATGGAGGTAATTATAGTCAGACAAGGGGACTATAATTTAATTATGCAGAGTACTCCCTTTACCAACATTGGCATTACTGTGCCAGATTGGGAAGTTGTTTATAAAACACCAAATACTTTGCATCATTTAGCAGGTAAAGAGGATCTCTACCTTCAAGTAAAAAACAATGTTTTCTTTCCTTACGAAACTAATTTAGTTTGCAGTTCTACAAGTAGTCAATATTGTGTGGTAGTGCACTTACCTTGGAGTCTGTTTTTTTCTAATAACCACTTATTAATAATTTCGTTAATTTTAACCTGTTTAGCGGGAATATCGAGTGCGTTAATAGTTGATGCAAGAATTGCTGCACGTCGCTCTATTAATCAGCGTATTCGTAAAGGACTCAAAAAGGGATCATTTTATTGGACTTACCAGCCTATTATTTGTTTGCAAAGTGGCAAGCTGATTGGTTGCGAGGTACTTGCACGTTTTGAAGATAAGTACGGTGTTTTATTTCCAGATGAGTTTATTCCGGTTATTAGAAAAAACAATTTAACCTGGACTTTTACTGAGGCCATGATTGCCACTACAATCAAAGAGCTAACCTCTATAGAGGTATTGCCTGAAGGCTTCAAAGTGTCGCTTAATATATTTCCGTGTGATGTAGAGCTGGGTAACGTGTCGTTGCTGCCACAAATTACAGAGCTTACCAATTCACGCTTTATTATTTGTTTAGAGATAACTGAAGACGAATACCTTGATACAAGCATCGCGCATGCTCATTTTAGAACCTTGGTTGAATCGGGATTTAACTTATCATTAGATGACTTTGGTACGGGTTATTCGAATTTAAGAAATTTACAAAATTTGAGCTTTCATCAACTTAAAATTGATCGTACGTTTGTTCAAGATATAACAACTGAGGGCTTAAAAGCCTCTATGATCCCGAATATTATGGAACTTGTGCATAAGTTTAATTATACCTGTGTAGCAGAAGGAATTGAAACCACTGAGCAAGAAGCCATTTTAAAAACAGCGGGTGTGCATTACGGACAAGGCTGGAAGTACGGTAAGCCCATGACTGCGTCTAAATTTAAAAATTATATAACTAGTCAGCATTTTTAGATCTCAGCTGCCATACTAAACGTATCGGTATGAAATTTATAAATATTAGGTTTATTATGATCAAATTAACATTAAGTGCTTTTGCACTTTTACTACTTAGCGCATGTACAACACAGTACCCAAACCAGCAATTAACAGGTAAGCAGTTCCCAAGCATTAGTGGCGAAAGCTTAGAGCAAAGTTTGGTAACTATACCTAGTGATTTTCAAGCAGATAAAACACTACTGCTCATTGGGTACAAGCAAGACAGCCAGTTTGATATAGACCGTTGGTTAATTGGTTTAGATATGGCAGGTGTTACGCTTCCTACCTACGAACTACCAACCATTGCCGGCATGGCACCACGTATGTTTAGCACATTTATAGACAGCGGTATGCGCAAAGGCATCCCTAAAGAATTATGGGGTGGGGTAATCACTATTTATAAAGATGGCGAGACAGTTCAAAAGTTTACAGGTAATCAAAGCCCAAATAACTCTCGTGTGGTACTTATAAATAGCAGCGGCGAAATTTTATACTTTTATGATCGAGGTTTTTCGGTTGATGCGTTAAATAAATTAAAAGAGACAATAGAATAATTACCCCTAAAGCTTAGTTTACGACAATGTATATTTAAGGTTTTAAGAATTACTAAACTACTAATCCGATCTGTTATTCATTTAATTGCACAGGGTGCAAGTAACAATACAATCGCTGATAAACTTAACATTAGCGACCACACTGTAAAAACACATTTATACAGTGCGTTTAAAAAAACTAACTCACGCAACAGGGTGGAGCTTGCTAATTGGGCGCAGCGCTATATATCTGTTTTGCTGCCAATGGGGAAATAGTTTTTTGAATAAATTTCACTACTCCTAAAGTGACTTTAAGCCCAGCATTGCTGGGCTTTTTTATGTTTTTAAAAAATATAAACTATGCTTTTTTATACGGATGAGTTTTAAGCCAGTGCTCGGCTATTTGCTCGCGCGTGGCAAACCAAACCTGATCATGCGAGCGGGCATATTCTAAAAACCGTGCTAATGCTTTTATTCTTCCGGGTCTGCCAATTAAGCGGCAATGCAAACCTATTGACATCATTTTTGGGGTGTTTTCACCTTCTGGATCGCCTTCCTCGTATAGCGTATCAAATGCATCTTTTAAATAATTATAAAACTGATCGCCAGCATTAAAACCCTGCACGGCAGCAAAGCGCATGTCGTTTACATCAAGCGTGTAGGGCACTATTAACTGTGGTTTACCTTCTTTAATACTGTAAAAAGGTAGGTCGTCGCTGTAATCGTCGGCATCATATAAAAACGAGCCATTTTCTACCACAAGGGCTGCTGTGTTAGGGCTTGTGCGCCCTGTATACCAGCCTTTGGGCTTTTTACCGGTAAGCGTTTGAATCATCTCAATGGCTTGTTGCATGTGCTCGCGCTCGGTTTGCTTATCTATATTTTGATAATTAATCCAGCGCAGGCCATGGCTTGCAATCTCGTGCCCTGCTTCAACAAAGGCTTTAGCTACATCGGGGTGGCGCTCAAGGGCCATCGCCACTGCAAAAATGGTGACCGGTATATTGTATTTTTTAAATAAACGCAGTAGCCTCCACACGCCCGCGCGCGAGCCATATTCGTAAATAGACTCCATGCTTATATGGCGGTCTTCAACATGCGGGGCACTGACTATTTCTGATAAAAACGTTTCAGCGGCTGCATCACCATGCAGCACGCAGTTTTCGCCGCCTTCTTCGTAATTTAATACTACTTGCACGGCAATACGTGCTTTATTGGGCCAATTTGCATGGGGTACATCTGGACCATAACCAATTAAATCGCGCGGGTAGTTTTTAAATTGCTCGCTCATTTTATTGCTCCTTTTTAAGTGCTGTGAGCCAAGCGCCTAGCGTTTCGCGCTCTGTGTCTGTCATTTTTGTCATATTGGCCAGTGGCATATCTTTGGTTATAACCGCGCGAGTATGAATAAGCGTGCTGGATTTTTTTACATCACTAATAGAGTCGAGCTTAAAGCCTAGCGGCGCTGTTTGAAAAAGCTTAGAGGTGGGTGTTTCGCTGTGACACCCAGTACAGTGTTTGCTAATTATATCCCACGCTTGTGCGTCGGTAATACTTGCTTGTAAAGGCGCGCTTTCGCCTGCATTTGTTGGTGTACTGGGCCACGGAGCTATTGCCAACATAAGAGCAAAAAATGCTGCAATACCACTTATAAGTACTGAAGGTTTATTAACGCCTTGATGTTTTAAGTTAAAGTAATGGCGTATCCACATACCAATACCAAACAGCGCAATTAAAATAAGCCAGCCAAAGTTGTGGCTATACGTGTAAGGAAAGTGATTGCTAAGCATAATAAATACTACAGGTAATGTGGCGTAGTTATTATGAATAGAACACAGCTTTGCCTTTAAACCTGGCGCTGAATCAGGGATTCTACCAGCTTCTACTTCACTCACCATGTAGCGCTGCCCTGGCATAATAATGTGATACACATTACCCACCATGCACGTGCCAATAAGTGCACCTACATGAATATACACAGCGCGGTCGCTAAATAATTGATCAACCCCAAAAGTCCACAGAGCTAATAAACCAATAACTACAGCAATAAACACTTTGCCGTTTTCAACCAGCGGGGTTTTACACAATAAACGATAAACACCATAACCTAAGCCAATAAAACCAAGGGATGCGCCAATAGCTGCAAATTTACTTAGCTCACTTTTACTGTTATCAATTAAGTACACATCGGCGCCAACATAATAAAGTAAGCTAAATAGTAATATACCGGTGATCCAGGTTGTGTACGCTTCCCACTTAAACCAATGCAGGGTATGAGGCATTTGTTCAGGGCCATTTTGATACTTAGCCACTTCGTAAAAGCCACCGCCATGCACGGCCCATAAATCGCCTTTTATGCCTTTATCTATTTTCCATTGCGGTGGTGTTTGTAGGTTGTTATCAAGCCATGCAAAATAAAATGAAGCGCCAATCCAGGCTATACCAGCAATAACATGAAAATAACGCAGTACTAAATGAGCAAGCTCAAATAAATAGTTTTCCATAACAGTTAAGCCTTTCTAATACCGGTGAGCGGGTGTCTGAAAATTGATTGTTATCATCGCGCTTATACACACTTTTACCCATAATGTAGGTTTGCTCAACGCAGCGGTCGTCGCCTAACATCATCATTGCAAATAGTTTTTCATGTAGGGTTTTGGCATGTTGTATTCTAAATTTTAAAAACGAAGTTGCCGAACAATCCATTACAATAAAATCGGCTTCACAGCCGGCTTCAAAATTACCAATTGTCCCTTCTAAATCGAGCGCTCTAGCACCGCCGAGTGTTGCTAAATACAGCCCCTTAAATGCTGAAAACTTTTGACCTTGTAACTGTTGGATTTTGTAAGCTTCGTTACCTGTTTGTAGCATAGAAAAGCTTGTTCCTGCGCCTACATCGGTACCCATGCCTACGTTTATGCCGTGCTCTTCACAGGCTTTTAAATTTAAAAGTCCTGAGCCTAAAAACAGATTTGAGGTAGGGCAGTGCGATATAGCCGCATTGTTATCTGCAAGGCAGCAAAGCTCGCGCTCAGATAAATGAATACTATGGGCAAATACCGAGCGTTTGCGTACCATCTTTGCTTGCTCGTACACGGCTAAGTAGTCTTCGGCTTCTGGAAATAACCCTTTTACCCATTCGCACTCGTCTTTGTTTTCAGATAAGTGTGTATGCAGGTAGGTGTCTGGGTATTCTTCAAGTAACTGAGTGCATTTTTGTAATTGCTCAGGGGTTGATGTAGGGGCAAAACGCGGTGTAACTGCGTAGCTTAGTCTGTCAACATTGTGCCATTTCTCTATTAGGGCTTTGGATTCGTCATAGCTTGTTTGCGCGCAATCAGATAAGTCGTCAGGACAGTTACGGTCCATCATTACTTTACCGGCAATCATCCGTAAATTGCGCTTTTGTGATTCTTTAAAAAACGCATCAACCGATTGCGGGTGCACAGTGCCAAATACAAGGGCAGTGGTTGTGCCATTGCGCAGTAGCTCGTCTAAAAAGCGATTAGAGATCTCTTTTGAATAATGCTTACATGTAAACTTTTTCTCTGTCGGAAACGCATACTCGGTTAGCCAACTTAGCAGTTGCTCGCCGTACGCCCCCACCATTTCGGTTTGTGGTAAGTGTATGTGGGTGTCAATCATACCAGGCATAACCAGTTTGCCATCGTGGCGGATAACACGCGCTGATTTATCAAGCGTAGGTAATATGTCTTGCTCGTAACCAAGTTTAACTACTTTGCCGTGCTTGATAACTAATGCGCCTTTTTCAAAAAAACGATGGGCGCTTTCGCCAGCAATGGCAGGGTCGTCAATAAAGTCGAGTATATCGGCACAAACTACTGTTAAGTTATTATTGTTTTGCGTGCTCATTATTAGCTACCTCTGTATGTAGAGTAGCCAAACGGGCTAAGCAACAATGGGATATGATGATGTTTAGTATCTTGTAATCTAAACGTTATTTGTGCCTCTGGGTAAAACGCAGGGGTAGGTTGGTTTTGGTAATAACTATCTAAATCAAAGACTAGCTTATAGGTTGCAAATTCTACTTCTGTATTTAGCCAGTCGGTAATTCGCCCATCGGAATCGGTTTTGCCTTGGGTTAGTTGTACCCATTCGTTATTTGTAAGTTTAAATAGCTTAACAGCAACGTTTGCTGCTGGTTTTCCGGTGCTGGTATCAAGTATATGGGTGGTTATAGGGCTTTTGCTCATACTTTTATTCATAGCAATGACTCCAATCTTATTTTTGTTATTTTGGCTTGTTCGCCCGCGGCTATATTTAGCTCTGTACTGCGGGTGTTGTGTATGCGCTGCTCTATGAGTTCAAGCATTTGTTCGGCCGTTTTACCGGTGGCGCACACAATAAAAATAAAGCCAAACTTGCTCAGGTACTCTTTATTAAGAACGATCATTTTGGTAAGTACGGCTTCGTTTGCTTTGCTCATACCCGATTGCTCATGCCCCGCTTTTTGTGCGGTAGCAGCGTATTTTTTGCTAAGGGTTGATAAGTCACCTATTTGCGGGTGGCCTTCAAAGGCAGCTAAATAGTCGCTCTCGTCAAGGCTATCCCATATGCTTTTTGCGCATTCAAACAGCTGTTGAGCACTTTTAAATGGCATTGCTTTTACCATGGCTGCCACCCAGTTAGGGGCCGCGCAGCAATGCTCAAGTGCTTGTTTTGCTTGTGCATCATTTAGCGTATTTATTTGTAAGCTACTCATGCGCCTACTTCCTCCTGCGTGGTGCTAATTAAGGCATTTTTTAGTGTGCGCCACTGCAAGCCTTGGCGTTTTGGCGCTTGGGTTTGCATAGCCTGATAAAGGGCAATTAGCTGTCCACTAATCGAAATAGCCACTTCCATTGGTAATTTGCCCGTAATATTTTTAAGCCCAACAGGGCAGGTCATTTGTTGTATTTGATCGGCTGTAAAATCGCGATGGGCTAGGCGTTGTTTAAAACGTTTTGCTTTAGTGTCAGAGCCAATAACGCCCAGCCAATTGGCATCAGCGCGTTTAATAATGGCTTGGGTGAGTGCAAAGTCGAGCTGGTGGTTATGGGTCAATATTAAGTAGTTATTAGCTTTAGGCGCACGCTTTACTTGTTCTGTTGGCTCTTCATCAACCACTTTTACTACATTAGTTGGCATAGCCTGTGGGAATACATCTGCGCGGCTATCTATCCAGCGTATGCGAATAGGCAGTTGTGCCAATATACCAATAAGCGCTTGTGCTACGTGGCCTGCGCCGTAAATATCTAAAGTAAAGCGCTCGCATTGCATGCATTCAAGCATAACGGTGGCAGCCCCGCCGCAGCACTGGCCTAAATTTGCACCTAGGTTAAATTGCTCAATTACTTGGGCGGCTTCGCCTTTGGCAAGTAGTTCGCGGGCTTTTTCTATTACTACGTATTCAAGGTGGCCACCGCCAAGAGTGTCGTAAATATGCTCGCCGCTTATTACCATTTTAGAGCCTGTGCCGCGAGGGGTTGAGCCATTTGTGCCAAGTACCGTGGCAATTACATAATTAGTGCCGCTTTGTTCGTGCTCGTTTATAGCCTGCGCCCAGTTTTGCGTATGAAAACCCTGAAACGACTCATTTAAATTAGTCATGTTGATGCTCCTTAAACCAGCTAGCGGTTTGCTCAATTGCATTTAATACACGCTCAGGGGTTGCGGGTGTATCCAGTGGGGCGGTGTATTTGTAATCAGCCACACTGCTTATTGCATTACGAATAGCGCTCCATACACTAAAGGCCAACATAAATGGCGGCTCGCCTACGGCTTTTGATCTAAACACGGTGGTTTCTGGATTTGCTGAGTTATAAAGATTGACGTTAAATTCGGCAGGGGTATCGCCAATGGCTGGTATTTTGTAGTTGGCTGGGCCAAAGCTTGCAAGCTGGCCTTTATCATTCCATTGTAAGTCTTCGGTTGTTAGCCAGCCCATACCCTGCACAAAGGCGCCTTCAATTTGGCCTATATCAAGAGCTGGATTAATTGAACTGCCTACATCGTGCAGTATATCAACGCGAGTTACCGTGTTTTCGCCAGTTAGGGTATCTACTTCTACTTCGCTGAGTGCTACGCCGTGAGCGTAGTAAAAAAACGGACGGCCTTCGCCTTTGGCTCTATCGTAATGAATTTTTGGTGTGGCGTAATAACCGGTAGATGAAAGCGATATACGATTCATGTAAGCAAGATTTGCAAGTTCGCTAAAGCTAATTTCCCCTTTACTAAAAGTAATGAGGTTATCTTTAAATACAACAGTGTTGCTGTCTACTTCAAAGTGCTCGGTAATAAAATCAATTAAGCGCTCTTTTATTGTGTTTACTGCATTTAGCGCCGCCATACCGTTTAAGTCGGTACCGCTTGAGGCCGCTGTTGGCGAGGTATTTGGCACTTTGTCGGTACGGGTAGCGCTAATACTTACCGCGTCAAAATCGACCCCAAAGCCATGGGCTACAATTTGCGCAATTTTGGTGTTTAACCCCTGGCCCATTTCGGTGCCGCCATGGTTTAAATGTATAGAGCCATCGCTATATACATGCACTAATGCACCGGCTTGGTTTAAATGTTGTACCGTAAACGAAATACCGTATTTAACCGGCGTCATCGCAAGGCCTTTTTTTATAATAGGTGACGATACGTTAAATGCTTTAATAGCCTCTTTACGTGCCCAGTAGTCACCCGACTCCTCAAGCTGAGCAATCATATCTATTAAAATATGTTGCTCTACGGTTTGATGATACGGCGTGGTATCGCGGCCTTTTTTATATAAATTAAGTTTTCGGATCTCAAGCGGATCTTTACCTAATTTGGCGGCTATATCGTCCATTATTAGCTCGCCCATAATCATTCCTTGCGGGCCACCAAATCCTCTAAATGCGGTATGGCTTACGGTATTTACTTTACAGCGATTACCTTTAATTGTGGCGGCTGGGTAGTAGTAGGCGTTATCGGCATGAAACATGGCACGGTCTACAATTGCATCTGATAAATCTGGCGAGTAGCCACAAAACCCATTTACGGTAATGTCGGCACCTTCTATTAAGCCATTTTCGTCAAAACCGACATGATAGTGATTATAAAAAGGGTGGCGCTTACCGGTTAATTTAAAATCGTCGCTGCGGGCTAGGCGCATTTTTACTGCGCAGCCAAGGTGGTAAACCGCAAGAGCTGCAAGGCATGCCCATGGTGCGCCTTGGGTTTCTTTGCCGCCAAAAGCACCGCCCATACGGCGGGTTTCTACGTTTACAAAGCTAAATGGCTTTTTTAAAATTTTAGCAACTAAGTGTTGAACCTCAGTAGGGTGTTGCGTAGAGCACTGAACATGAATGCCCCCGTCGTTATCAGGTTGCGCCAGCGCTATTTGCCCCTCAAGGTAAAAGTGTTCTTGCCCGCCTATGTTTATTTCGCCTTTAAGCTGGTGGGCTGCGTTATTAATGGCGTGTTCGCTGTTACCACGGTTAAGTGAATGGGGCGGCCTCACCCAATGCTCTTTGCTAATGGCTTCTTTAATATCAAGTATGGGTGTAGTTTGCTCGCACTCTATAACCACTAAACGTGCAGCGCGGCGCGCTATTTCATAGGTGTCGGCAACGACAATTAATACAGGTTGTCCGTGGTATTGAATTTCATGACTAGTGAGTAATACGTCACCTGGAAATACCGGGCCAATATCTAATTTACCCGGAACATCATCAGCCGATAAAATACGTTTAACGCCTTCAACTGCCAGTGCGTGACTTGTATCTATTGATTTAATAAAGCCGCTTGTAACAGGGGCGAGCACTGGGTAAGCATGTAGGCAGCCGTATGGCTCCGGGTTATCGTCGGCAAAATTTGCACTGCCACAAACTTGTTTAATAGCGCTTTCGTGATATTTAGATTGCCCAACGCTACCACCTTGGGCTTTTAGTTTATCCATTTCAAAGTGACGCATGTGAGATCCTCGTAATGGCAATGTTGTTATTGTTGCGTGCTTGCGGCTCACAAAACTCAATACCAATGCGTTGTAATAAGTTTTTGCTTACCGTGGTGCGGTAATGCGCACTGCTTCTTACATCGCTCATGGGCGTAAAGTCATCGTTAATAGCCGTTGCTGCGTCTATAAAACTACTTACTTGTAATGATTGAGATATCAGCTTTTGCTCAATATGATGTGCGCGTTTAGGAATAGCAGCCATACCGCCCATAGCGCAGTGGGCTTGAGTAATCATGTTTTGTGAATGCTCTATAGCAAGCACCAAACACACGGTAGATATATCGTCTTCAAAGCGTTTTGATATTTTATGACACGCCAGTTTTAGTGACTCTGGGCGCTTTGGGATGGTGAACTTACTAATTACTTCATCGCTTTTAAGAACTGTTTTTTTATAATCAATAAAGTAGTCGGCAACTTTAATAGTGCGCGTACCAGCGCTGCTTAATAAATCCATTGATGCATTAAGAGCGATTAAAAGGGGAGCGGGATCGCCAATCGGAGAGGCATTCCCTATGCTGCCACCTAGTGTGCCGCTGTTACGTACTTGGCTTGATCCTAAGCGTTCAAATAGCTCTTTTGACTCTGGGTAATGGTTATAAAATGCCTCAACAAATTGGCTATAAGGTAGCGCTGCACCTATGTGTAACTCACCGTTATTATCTGCCAAGGTGCAAAGATCCTTTACTTGGCTAAGGGAGATAATTACATCTGGTAAGAGCATGTTTTGGCTAAGCTCAATGGCAAAGTCGGTGCCACCAGCAACTAAATATGCATAAGGATAAAGCGCTTTTAGCTCAACAAGTTGCTGGGCCGTTTGTGGTAAGTAAAATTTGCGAGGACCATTTTTTAAAAATGGAATATCGTCATCATATTGCGTATTAAGTGATGCTTTAAATTGAGCGGCCATTGCTGAGTACGGTTCAGCTTTACGTTCATAGCTATAGGCTTTTTCGGCTGCAAGTAATATAGGGCTATAACCTGTACAACGGCATAAGTTACCGCCAAGTGCATGAATAACCGCTTTTTTACCAGGGTACGTTGGCTCATTAATATAAAGAGCCAACAAACTCATTATTATACCGGGCGTACAAAAACCACATTGCGAACCATGACACTCCACCAGTGCACGTTGTACGGGGTGTAAATCGGTTAAGTTTGGGTATAAACCAGTAGTCACAGCTTCTACCGTTACTATATGTTTTGCATGCGCATTACCTAATAACAATAAACAGCTGTTCATTGTTTTGTATTGCCAACTAGCTTCCCCGTTTGCATTTATACGCTCTTCACCCACTAAAATTGTGCACGCGCCACAGTCGCCAGTTGCACAGCCTTCTTTGGTGCCCACTTTCCCTTTTTTGGTGCGAAGCCAGTCCAAAATGGTGAGACTTGGCGAGCATTCTTGTACTTCAATTGGTGTGTTATTTAATAAAAATTGAATCACACAGACCCCCTTAATTTTTATAAAGCCCTGATACATAAAGGCTTGGCGTATGTTTTTTCTTGTTGTTTGCGCACGGGTAACAAAAATACTTTTTAATCTTTAATTAGCTTATTGCAGTTACTATGCCATTGTTGACCGCTTGGTCAGTTAGTGGTTCAGAGCGGCAAAATTGTGGAGGTGTAGGTAATAACGGCGTAGCCTTAAAAATAAAGCTCGGTAAAGTGAATGCTTTTAATATGTGGATCCAAAGGTGAAAATGGTGCTGGTAAAAACACATTAATGAAAATGCTTTATGGTGTGGTTAAACCTGACCAAGGGGACATGTTTTTTATAATGAATATAAAAGAACTTGCTGATACGCGCGATTTAGGAGCATGCTTGCGGATCGAATTGTAAAAACGCCAACACGTTATGGTATGTTATTAAAAACACATAAACATTTGAATAATCTAAATTAATTATGTTAAATTACGATAAAAAGAAGATACGGACTTAGCTTTTATGGACTCTAAAATTGATTTTTCTACCTACACTTTAGATGAGCTTTACTCATCAGCGAGAGCTATAGATCGCGAAGCCTACCCAGAACGAGCAAAAGAAATAGACGACTTAATTGAAACGCGAGAAGCACAGAACCCATCTGAAAATATTGTATCAAAAGTAGCAGGAGAAAAAGCAACGCGCTCAGATAGGCTAGTGGCTGCTATTGTTGATGGCGTTTTAGGTGTTGTTTGTTTTATACCTGTATTCATACTCGTAGGGTTTGATAATTTAAGCCAACCAACGCTTACTTTATCTGCAAGTTTGCTAGGTTATGGCATATTAAGCACGTTAGTGCTTCATGGTTACCTTATGTACCAACGCGGACAAACAATTGGTAAATCTTTAATGTCTATCTGTATTGAAAATTTAGATGGTACACAAGCAAGCTTTACTACAATTTACTTTAAACGCATGCTTTGTATGCAACTATTATCACTTGTCCCTTCGGTAGGTCAGTTTATAGCTGGTTTTGTTAATCCATTATTTATATTTGGAAAAGATAAACGATGTTTACATGATCATTTAGCGGGAACAAAAGTGAGTTATGTAGATTAATCAGGATATTAATTATGGCAGCTTTGCCTAGGCAAAAAAAATTACCCGGATTTAAGTTTGATTAGCAAAAGTTACAAAATGGCGTATTTCACTAAATTGTTAATATAATTTAAAAAACCTTACCGATTTTTTTTGACTAGTAACCAAGGATGATTATGAAAAACAACACACAGCTAATTTTAGCACTAGCGGCTTCTTTAATTTGTTACTCAACATATATTATTCATTGGTTTTCTTACCGCAGCGAAAATCAATGAGGTGATAAATGAGAATGTTTATAAAAACAAACGAGTTTGATAAACTGGCAAGGCGTTACGCATGTATTAAATGTGGTACTTGGGTGAGCATAAAAGCCCAAAGCTGTAAGCAGTGCCAGCATAGTTTTACTAACAATGATAAAAGCTCAATGCAAACACTCTATAATCAAAATAAAGAGCAAAACTGGCAACATACAATATTGCCTATTATTTTTGTGATATTGGTAATAGCTTTATTGCTCATTTAATTTTTGCTTAAATTTTAAAAAGTGCTCGACTGCAACTCTGTAACAAAACCTCTCTGTACTTTAACGTGTAAAAACTATCCATAATTAAAATAATTACTCTTGTTAATCCTTCACTAAATATCACATAGCTAACGTTTTTTAATAAATGAAATAAGCTTATAAATTTCAGTTACTTAAATTGTGGGTTTATTTATATTTACTCAGTTTTTTGGCACGTAAGTTGATACAACTCCTAATAAACTTTAAAAAGGAATTACCATGACTGCTGAATACTTTATGGTACTAGGGTTACTCGGTGTTGCATTTTTTGCTGTTGCAGGGGCATTGCTTGGGTATGAAAAAAACATTAGTGGCTTTGGCGTCGTAGTGGTTGCAACCGTTACTGCACTAGGGGGCGGTACCCTCAGAGATATACTTTTAAACAAACCGGTATTTTGGATTGCAACCCCAGAGTATTTATATTCAACCTATGGGGCCGTTATAGCAACAATTGCCTTTATTCGATATTTACCGCGCGTTAATAACTACTACTTTTTATTGGTAGACGCTGTGGGTATGGCGCTATTTAATATTATGGGGATAGAAAAAGCACTCATTAATGGCTCCGGTATGGTGGTCGCAATTACCATGGGTATCACTACAGGTATATTTGGTGGTTTAATACGTGACGTAATTTGCCGTGAGGTACCAACTGTTATGCGCAGCGAACCTTACGCCTCTGCGTGTTTAGCGGGTGGTGCAGTTTATGCTGCTTTATTTAGCCTTAATGTAGATTACATTTGGTGTATTTTAGGCTCATTTTTCACGACTATTTTTTTAAGATTAGGCTCTTTGCATTGGGGTTGGCATTTAACTATTTTCAGAAAAAAAGACTTCAGAGATCAAAGCGACTAATTTTAGATACGAGTAGCCCGCGTTTGCATGCGAGACGCGTAATTATCTTCATCAAGAATGGTAAAACCCAGTCGTTTATAAAGTTTTAATGCTTCCTAATAATAGCCCTAATGTTTATATTTTTAGGGCTATAGCGCTTTTAATTAGATACAACTAAAACAATCGCATAGAGTTAAACATGCTGGTTAAATTAACAAAGACATTACTATCTTTACAGTACTACCAATACCCAAGTGCTTTCCACCAAAGCCCGCCAATAATTCCCCATACACTTAAATTAATAACGCTCATTATAAGGCCCATTACCCACCAGTCTTTTAACGATACATAGCCTGAGCCAAACACTATGGGTGATGTGCCTGTTGCGTAATGCGTTAACGACATCATGAGTGATGAAGCGCCAGCTAACAGTAAACCTAAAAATAAAGGCGGAGCGCCAAGCGCTAAACCTGCGGCGTAAAATGCGGCAAACATAGCAGTGATATGTGCTGTGGTACTGGCAAAAAAGTAATGAGCGTAAAAATATACAGCTACCAATATAATGGCCGATACAATCCAGTCAAAGCCCAGTTGCGCAATGTTGCTCTCAACAAGTGTTGAAAACCACGTTACCAAACCTAGTTTATTTAAAAAAGTGGCCATCATTACTAATGCTGAAAACCAAACAACGGTATCCCACGCAGACTTTTCTTTAAGTACATCGTCCCAACTTAATACACCAGTCACTAATAAAACCGACAAACCTAAAAAAGCCACTGCGGTTGTGTTAACTGCGTAGTCAGCCCCTAAAATCATTGCAGGTACGCCGGCCCATAAAACAAGCAGCATAGCAAAAACACCCACCATTATTTTTTCGCCATAACTCATTGGGCCCATTTCAGTTAATTTAGATTCTGCGTAGGTTTTAGCGTCGGGAGTGCTTTTAACTTCAGGTGGGTAAATGGCATAAACAACCAAAGGCACAAGGGCAATACATAGCAAACCAGGGACAAGCGCAGCGAGTGCCCACGTACTCCAAGTAATACTAATATTTGCACCGGTAGCATCAGCAATCAGCTTTACAATTAGCGGGTTTGGCGCAGTTGCCGTAATAAACATAGCTGATGTAATAGGGTTTATATGGTAGCTCACTAAAGCAAGGTAGTGCCCAATTTTACGAGAGGTGCCTTCCTCAGGGGACGAGCCAAAGCTTGTTGCTATCGACTTCATAATTGGGTGAATAATAGCGCCGCCTCGCGCGGTATTACTTGGCGTTACAGGCGCTATAACAAGTTCAGAAAGTGCGAGTGCGTAACCAATACCAACTGTTTTTTTACCAAAAAGAGAAATAAAATTATAGCCAATACGATTTCCCAAACCAGTTTTAGCTAAACCCCGAGAAATAATAATAGCAATACCAATCAACCAAATTAATGAATTAGAAAAGCCACTTAATGCATCTTTAATAGCGCCAGATGGGCTGTCATTAGTTACGCCAGTTAACGCAACAGAGGTAATAGCTAAAATAGCAATGGCGCCGATTGGCATTGCTTTACCAATAATGGCAACTACAGTACCAATAAATAAAGCGAGCAAATGCCATGCGTTTTCGGTAACACCTTGCGGAGGCGGTACAGCAAACCAAAGTAGTAAAACAATGGCTATAGAAATCAGTCCAGAGGTAACTCGAATATCAGTACCCTTCATTAAAAATGTCCCTAAGTTTTAGAAATACATGCATTCTGTTTATTGAAAAGGCGACGTTATTCTACTTCATTTAATAATAAAAAAGATGACGCACATCATATGAATATTAGACTTATTTGATTTTATTAATAAAGAGGTAATAAATCATAAACTAAAGTGATTGATTACATTACCCTATGAGAGCTTACGTTGTGCTTAATCAACTCTTATATTTTTAAGAGTTAGCTTGAATTGTTTTATCGACTAGCAAGGTCTTTGTAAGTCTTAACGAATACCTGGAAATACAATGAACTTAAAATTAACCAACAACGTGATTACTTTTTTATTAGCGAGTAGCTTTTTGTTACTTGGCTTATCGTTTGCGTTAGGAGCAAACCCTAATACGTTAACGGCTACGTTTAGTTTTTATGGCGTTGATTCGCTAATGTCTGTATCTGCATTAGGTTTGATTAGTGGCTCATTTATGGTTGCTTTAGCGTTTGCCACCGTGCTCGCTCGCCTTAAATTAATGAAACCTACACCAGCACTTTTACTTGCAGCAATTATAAGTTTAGTAGCATTACTTACCTTGTTTGCCAGTAACCGTTGGATGGCTCAACTTGGCGGCTTTCCAATCATTGGTAGTGGGCAGGGCATAATTAAATACTTTGCTGTAGTGCCTTTGTATTTGTTTTTATTTTATAAAGACAAACTTACCGACAAACAACACGTACTTTTAAACTTTATACCGGTTGCCATGGTTTTATTGTGGATTGGCGGCATGAAGTTTTATGAGTTTGAAGCAAAAGGCATTGTAAGTTTAGTAGAAACCTCACCGTTTATGTCGTGGTTATACACGGTATTTAGCGTACAAGGCGCGTCTAACGTGATTGGCGGGTTTGATGTGTTATTTGCTGTGTTATTGGGCTTAGGGCTATTTTTAAATAATAAAAAGCTAATTATTGTAAGTGGCTTAGCGTGTTTAAGCGTATTTATGATGACCCAAACATTCTTAATTACTGCAACCGGTGCATTTAGTTCTTCCACTTTATTGGAGCGCTTAGGGCAGTTTGTAATTAAAGATCTTTGGTATATAGCCAACCTTGTTGTTATTGCTTTTGTAATGGTTTTTAAACCGGCTAAATAAAGAGGACGTCATGATCAGTTGCAACCAATACGATTACATCGAAATTGCCTGTATGCACCATTTAAGCATTGAGCTTATATTAAAAAATGGTGATGGTGTATGTGGCGTAGCAACTGACACAAAACGCAATGCTAATAGAGACGAATGCATAGTTGTTAATGTAAATAGCGAGTTGAAACTCATTGTGCTAACTACAATCAGCGTACTTAAAGCGCATGAGAAAAACCCATACTTTGACCATGTGAATTTCGAAGTAAAGTAAATACCTCACTCATTCGTTTTTATCATAAATATCTCTAGCGAGTCTGTATCAATCAATATGTTTATGGCTCGCTTATCTAACCAATGCTTTAGCTAATTACACGCTAAATACACGCTAAATACATAAAGCCAAAATTTACCTATTACTTTCTTTTGTTCTTTACTCGAGTTTTTCCACCGAACAAGTCTAAACGCCAACTATTAAGCGTATAAAAATGCTAAACCAGTATAAGTAAGCCTCAATAAGCCTTAACTAGCGCTTAGTATCCGTACGTTTGTTAATTATGGTCGTAAAAGGTAGCTACATAAATAAAGCTAACTTACAGAGCCAGCTGTTTAAATAAACAGCTGTTTAAATAAACAGCTGTTTTAATTTTGTCCGATAACATCATTAAAAATCGTTTTGGTGAAAAATAACAAAGACCTTTTTATTACATGCCTAATCACTTGTTTACATTAAAGTTATTTAGTGGAATTATTAAACAATGTAATATACGCCGTTCTGGGGTGTTATAACCCCCCAAAGTGGTGTCTAATAAGCAGATTAGTTTTAAATCTGACCAAGGAGTAGGTTTCATGAAAAAGCTCATATTACTAAGCAAAACCTCAATATTGTTTTGCTTAGTATCAAGTAGTGCCTTTGCTACGCCTAAGGTAAATATAAATACTGAGTATTACTCAATACATGGTTCAACGGCTAATGAGCTAAGAAATGAAATGAATACTAAAAGCTCTATTAAGCAATCGGGAAACACCTACGATGCTTATACTTCTTGGTTTGTTAATTGGCGCTTTAACTGGAATGAAAGTAATGGTCTGTGCTCTATGACGAGTGTTAAAAGTACTGTCAAAGTTAATTTCACTCTTCCCAAGTGGGAGAATAGTAATAGTGCAGAGGTAAACCTAAAAAAGCGTTGGGCACATTATTACAATGCACTAATTGCTCACGAAAATGGCCATAAAGACTTTGGTATTAATGCAGCTAAAGAGATTGAAAATCGTCTGTCAGTTTTAGCAGCAAAAAATTGCTCTAGTTTAAAAAGTAAAGCCAATAGTCTTGGTAAAAAGATTATTGATAAATACGTAGTGCTTGAAAAAAAGTATGATAAAAATACTAATCATGGAATGAAAAATGGGGCTGTATTCCCATAAAACATAACAGCACGCCCAGAGGTGGACAGCAAGCACCAAAGCTCACTTTTCACCGCAAATTTTAATAGTGGTGATCCCTTACTTTTTAATGCTGTTAAGTAAGTTGATTCGTCGTAAGGCGTGTGTGTTTTCCAGCACCTAAATAGTATTCGTATCCACTTAAATGCCAATGAACTGATGATGGTATTATGAGGCTTTCCTATGGTTTCTTGTTGCCAACTATCGTGGTCAATTAACGGTGCTTTAGCCTAAAATAAATAACGCACAGGTAATCCAGCCCATTCTAGAAAGAGTAAAAAAGACAACCATACTAAATTTCCAGTAATACCTCCCAAAATGCCAATTAAAACAACAGCTAACTCTTTTTATATTCCACGTAAAATACAGTAAAAGATTGAACCAAAATAGGAACTCAGCTATGGTTTGTTTATCAATAAAAACAAATAAAAAAACGAGTTAATTTACAGGCTCGTTATACGGTCTGAAACTTATGAATCATGCGTCTATAGAACGATCTTACAATAATCTTTTAAAAGACTTAGCAGATATCAATTTAATTCAGCAAGTAGCGAATGCTGCATTTAAACGAGAGTTCGATATTCTCGATGAATTTGAAAAGAGTAAATCACCTAATTCTGTCGTAGGCAGTTATGCTTTTGGATTTGATAATCCCTTTTCAGGTGAAGTAGAAAAATATGCGTTTCGTAAAACGAGTCTTTCTGACTTAAAAAGTTTAACTCTTAAACAAAAAAATAATCAGTACTGTTGGCTGTTGTCGAATGCATTTGAAAAATTCGAAAGTTATGTTAAGCGTTCATATGAAATGTTAACTACTAAAACAGCGCCAAGGGACTTAAAAACAACGTTAACATATTTCAGTAATAATTACCCTTTGTTAAATGAAAACGAGAAAAGTAATAAGTGTAATATTCACCTAAAAATTGCAGTTCTATTAGTAGAAAAACTAAGGCATGCAATTGTACATGAGCAAGGTTGTATATTAGATTCTAAAGCATTTATTAATAAAGTTATTAAACAATCTGGTATCAATAATGATCGACTTGAGCACGAAAAATTTATTCAACAATTTATATTTGATGGGAAAGTTTATATCATTGAGCTACCAATAGTTGATGGGGATTTGTTACCTCGTTATCATGATATATATCGGCATTTAGTAAGTTATTTACTAGCGTATGCTTATTTAATAAAAGAGCACACAGAGCCTAGTGTAAAAACCGTATAACAACACATCCTGATGTGGACGACTAGTAAAATTCAGCCATTAATTGCAAGTTTTAAAAGGGGTGAGCCTCTTCGTTTTCCACCACCTAAATACAACCTTTATCAATTTGAATACCAGCGATCTAATAATAAATTGCGCTATCCCACTTATTTTCACTTCAGCGATATCATCAAACGCTCGCAATTTCCCTTAAAACCAATACCTAAAAAAAATAACTATGGGAGGTCCTGTAGTCAAATAACAATATTTTAGTAAACGCTAGTTCATATTACGTCACGTAATATCCATACAGAACTTTAAGTTAAACATACGTTCGTGCAGCGTTCCCATTTTTATTTGACTCAATTTATTGGATATTCTTTTTATGAAATTAAAGTTATTTATCGCAATTATTTTTAGCACTTCGATGTCGTCTTACGCGACAGAAGCAGTAGATAAAACGCAGTTTTCATTCGAAGACTTAAAAGCCCTAGCAAAAGCTTCAGCCGAAAAGCCCTATACGCCAACTGCAGTACCAGCCCCTGAGCTTATCGATAAAATTACGTATGACGAACATTGGAAAATACGCTTTAAAGAAGATGAAACCTTATACCCAAGTGGAAAAAAGGCGCCAGTACAATTATTTTACCCTGGGCGATATTTTCCTGAGCCAGTAAGTATTTACATCAGAGACGATAAAAATCAGGTTCAAAATGTGCCTTTTAGTAATGATGTTTTTGATATGCCTGATGACAGCCCTGCTCACGATCTCCCAGAAGGGTTTGGATTTGCAGGCTTTAGAATAATGCGCCCAGATATGAAACCAGATTGGATATCTTTTTTAGGTGCGTCTTATTTTCGTACCGACGGGCCAGAGGGGCAATATGGACTGTCGGCTCGAGGTATTGCAATTAATACGGGCATGAATCAGCCAGAAGAATTTCCGCGCTTTTCTGCATTTTGGATTGGCCCCGCAGAGAAAAAAGGTGAAAGTGTGTCTGTTTGGGCATTGCTTGAAGGGCCTTCTATCACTGGTGCTTATCGGTTTGGTTTAAGTAAAGATAACAAAGAAGCTAAAGGCCATATCACCTCAGTGAGCGCTAATTTGTATATGCGCGCCGATGTTGAACGCTTAGGTGTAGCACCGCTAACTAGTATGTATTGGTACTCACAAAAAGATAAAACAGAAGCTAAAGACTGGCGCCCAGAAATTCACGACAGTGATGGACTGGCTATTCACACAGGATCGGGTCAATACGTTTGGCGCCCATTAAATAATCCTCAGTCGGTGTCGACCAATAGTTTTATTGATGAGAACCCAAAAGGGTTTGGCTTAATCCAAAGAGATCGTGACTTTAATAACTACCAGGACGACGGCGTATTTTACAATAAGCGTTCATCAGCGTGGATTAAACCTACTGACGATTGGGGCAAAGGCGCAGTACAGTTAATCGAAATTCCTACAAAAGATGAAACGTTCGACAATATTGTTGCCTACTGGGTGCCCGAAAAAGAGGCGCGCAAAGGTGATGAGTTTACCTTTTCTTATGATATTGAATGGCGTCCACTCGATCCAAAATCAAAAAACCTTGCAAGCGTTGTAAATACTCGCCAAGGCTTAGGCGGAATTCCCGGCCAGCCTATTCCTGAAGGCGTTAACAAGATGGTGATTGATTTTGAAGGTCCAGTATTTAAAGGCTTAGATAACAAAAGTGGTATAAAGCCGATTGTTGAAGCCAGCAACGGTGAAATACTAGAACCTATTGGAGTTTATCCGGTAGTTGGTACAAACCAATGGCGATTAGCGTTTGACTACAAACAAGCTAACAACAATCCGGTGAACATACGCGCGTATTTAGTTGATAAAAATGATGAAGCTATAACTGAGACATGGGTAAGTGATGCAAAGGTAACGATTAAATAAGACCTTAAAGTAACTGTTTAGCATATTGTTCTTAAATGAACTCAGGCGCTTTTTATCCTTGTTCTTTTTAATGCTTGGCTTTATGTATGCTTTAATTAAATTTATAATTCAAGCATACAAATTACGTGCATAAAAAGTAATGGATATAAATTTTAGTGGAACTTAATATGACATTTTTAAAAAATGTAAAGCAACAAGCGGCGACTAAAACGCCTTCTGAATTAGAGCGTTTATGGCAGCGAATTGAAAAACATACTAAGCGTAACGCAAACTTTGATATTAAAAAGCAGATCCTGTTTTCTCAATTTCAAGAACAAGTAGAGCACCATGAGCAAATTCAAGCTCAAATGATTGCAGAACAAATTATTCATTTTAGTAAGTTTATCCAACGTAAAAGCTTAACTATTGAACAGCGTAATGAACTTGTGGATTGGATAAATGAAGATTTAGATTATTTGTCAGAACATCCATTCATTGGCGAGTTGAATGTTGAGGAAGTGTCTCAAGTTTTTCAATCTTACCTAAATAAGTATAACCAAGATACGGTTAGTACAATCCCTTCTTCAGAGTTAAACATATTACGTAATATGTTACAGCAAGATTTCCCCGGTTTAGAATTAACAGATGACGAACTGAGAGAAATAACAGCTGATCCTTCATTGCTTTATAAGCACCTTGACGAGCAAGGTTTTGGTGAGGAGAAAGATGATGAAGCGTTTAGTGCAGATAATATGCACTATGAACAAGATGAAGATTGGGATGACTTTTTTGACCAACACGAGCGATTTGATCGCGATGAAATTAAACAACAAAAAAACAACTCAAAATTAGAAACGTTATTTAAAGGCTCGCAGCTAAACAAAATGTATAAACGTTTAGCATCTAAGTTGCATCCAGATAAAGAATCTGATCTTGCAAAAAAAGCAGAAAAACACGAACTAATGCAACAGTTAGTACAAGCTCGAAAAGAGAAAGACGGTTTTACTTTATTACAACTTTACATAAGCCATTTTGACGACGATGTCGATTTTGACGAAGAAACCAAAGCAAACTTAATTCCGTTACTGCAAAATAAAATAATCGAGCTAAATGAACAGCATCGGCAACAAAAAGAAAGTAATGACCAATATACAATTGTGTGGCGTAAGTTTAATGGTCGTAGTAAAGCGCAAATTAAAGATAATTTTGTAAACCATTTAGCGGCGCTAAATAATGAATGTGATGAAATTGCTAAACGTTTAGAGTATTGCACTACGGTTAAATCACTTAAAGAAGAGCTTAACAACCGAATTATGAATAAACGTCATATGCCCATGTCTTTAGAGGCGGCTCTGGAAAACATGTTCAATTTTTGATGAATTAACAGTGACGCCAGCCTAAGTTTTTTCATTAAGTTAGAATGGCTGTCCTGTTTAGCTGTTTCTTTACGCTGCGGCAACTGTATTGCCTTGTTCATAATGTAGAAAAGCTGCAAAACGCGATGTATTAAGAAAGATAAGCCCTTAGTACCTCAATAAAGTCACTCAAACACCAGTGTTCCCTTCTAAAATACTAATTTAAACAACACCGAACACTTTTTGTATTTTACGTAAAATACAGTAAACGATTGAACCAAAATATGAACTCGGCTATGGTTTATTTACCAATAAAAATAAATAAAAAACGAGTTAACCTGCTGCTTGTTAGCTGTTTCGAGGGATTGCATGTTTTTTTTTGAGTAAATTATTTTGTTGGGAGCGAGGTAGGCAAAAGTCAGGCTACGATAAAATGTTGATTTGTGGTGCTACGTGGCCAATTAAATTTGATACTTACTTGCTTAAATTCCCACAAGGAAGTGAAATATCACCACACACAGACAAAGTTGAATCTGGTAAACACTATCGATTGAATATAGTGCTTAAAGAAGCAGATTTGGGTGGTGAGTTTATTTGCAGTAATCCGATATCTGAAACAAAGCGGGTTAAGCTATTCCGCCCTGATGTAAGTGAGCATCAGGTATCAAAAGTTATAAAAGGTAATAGATATTTACTCAGCATTGGGTGGATAAAAGGGAGCGCTAAATGCTAGATTTAAGACCTAATTGTGAATGTTGTGATAAGAATCTACCTGCACAGTCCACAGAGGCTTTTTATTTGTTCATTTGAATGCACATTTTGTTTTGGCTGTGCTCAAACGGTATTAAATAACGTGTGCCCAAACTGCTCAGGTAATTTGGTTCAGCGGCCAATTCGCCCTTTGGCTGCACTAAAAAATTACCCAGCATCGACTAAGCGGGTATTAAACGAAAATGGTTGTGCGCCAAACATATAAGAACATAAAGTATAATAATTACATTTCTGGGTATGGAGATCTGATGAGAAAATCCTTTGAATTTACTGTTAAGTCAATCAAAGTTAAAATAATTAACACTTGGTTTAGTGGTGCTAAATTATATGTAAATGGTGACTTACGAGATACTGACAAAACTTTGTTAGCTATTAGGAATAATACTTTACTATCTGCAAATTTAGGTGAGTTGGGTGTTCTAGAAATCAAGCCATTATCGGGTTTAATTACCGTCGAAATGGATGCATATTTGGTTAATGGTACAAACATTCAACATGTATATAGCTCACATAAACGCCTTAGCCTAAAAGAGCAAAGGGCAGCCCGATAAAGCTACTTTAAATAACGTATATTCCTGCATTTACCTGCCTTCAGTAATAACCTCCAAATGACTTTGAGGAGGTTTAAGCCCCTAAGCATACCAAGTTAATATACTTGGTTTACTCGATTACCTTAAAATCACTCACACTCTTTCACATAAAGTAAAAGCGCGCTGTACATTACACTGAGTGCCTTTGTTACATCGCTGTCGATAACCGCTTCTGCTGGGTGATGGCTTATACCGCCAGGGCTGCGTATAAACAACATGCCCACGGGGCAAATTGGAGCGATTGCCATTGCATCGTGCCCTGCGCCTGAGGCAAGTGAAGGCGATGCTTGGTTATTGAGTTTACATGCGCTTGAAAACAAATGCTGAATTTTAGTGTCGCACGCTACGGCATCGGCGGCATGCGTCCATTGCCAATCAAGCGTTAAATTGCGTTTGCTTGCTATAGATTGTGCGCTGCTTTGTATGGCGCTTAGTAAGTTAGCGAGATCGGTGTCGCTTTGTGCACGTGCGTCTAGGCTAATGGTCGTTTTACCTGCAATCACGTTTGTAGCCCCAGGGCGAGACTGTATTTGCCCTACGGTGGCAACTTCGCCATTTTTAGCATTACTTGCTAGTTTTTCAATTTCGGTTACTAATTCAGCGCAGCCTGCTAACGAATCCTGACGTAAATTCATAGGGGTTGTACCCGCATGACCGCTTTGCCCTGTTAGGGTAAGCATGGCGCGTTTTGCTCCTGCGATTGCAGTTACAACCCCTAACGCCTGATTAACCGATTCGAGTACAGGACCTTGTTCAATATGAGTTTCCCAGAAACCTAGTAATTCGTTTTTGTTTAGTGCGGCCTTTGCGTAGTCGTTAGGGTTTAGGCCAAAGTCGAGCATGGCTTGGCGCATAGTTATGCCGTTTGTGTCTTTAATGTTTAGCCACTGTGGATCAAATTCGTTAGCGAGGGCTTTTGAGCCAATTAAAGTTGTGGCAAAGCGGGTGCCTTCTTCATCGCAAAAGCCCACTACATCTAAATGAAAGGGCAGGTCGAGCTTTAACTTATGTGCAAGCGCTGCAATTTCTATCCCCAGCAGTACACCTAAAATACCATCAAACGCACCTGCGTTTGGTACTGTGTCGAGGTGCGATCCTATAATTAAACGTTTAGCATGTGGGTTTGATGATTTAAGCCGCCCCCAAAGGTTGCCCACTTCGTCTTGCCACGATTGCATGCCTGCCTCAACCATCCACGATACAGTAACGGCGTTACACTCTTTGTGCTCTTTTGATAAGTACACGCGGTGAATACCGCCTTGCATTTGCGATAGTGCGCTGAGGGTTTTACAGCGAGATAAAGCGCGTGTTGTGTATTCATCAGCAAGCTCTTTATCTAATAAAGGGCTGTGTTGTGGGCTTACAATCGTCATGCTAAATCCTTTTTTTATTTATAGTGAGCAAGGGCGGCAATGGCGGCTTCGCCTTTAGGGCCTTTGTAACCGTTGGCATGTAGGCAAGCGTCTAAGCTTGCAAGTGTTTGTAATACAGCATCTTTTCGGGCGTTGTAGCCCATAGTGCCAATACGCCAAATTTTTCCATGCAATGGTCCAAACGAGGTGCCAATTTCTATTCCGAAATCGGTTAGCATTTGTCCGCGTACGTGATCGGCATTAATGCCCTCGGGTATATACACACCCAGTACGTTGTTCATTTTATGTGTTAAATCACCAAATACATTTAAGCCGAGCGCTTGAATGCCTGTTAGCATGGCATCGCCATGTAATTTGTGGCGCGCTACGCAGTTATCCACGCCTTCTTCAATGACTATGCGGGCGCATTCTGAGGCGCAGTACAGCATGCTGGTGGCTTCGGTATGATGGTTGAGGCGCTCTTCGCCCCAGTAATTCATGATCATGCCTAAATCAAAATAGTTTGAGCGTACAAAGGGCTCTGTGCCGTCGGTATGCTCCGCTGTGCGAATACCTGCTTCTACCTTTTTACGTTTTTGGATCCACTCGGCGCATTTGTCGCTAAGCGTTAATGGCGCAGACCCAGAAGGACCGCCTAAACACTTTTGCAGACCAACCGAAAGTGCATCGAGTTTCCATTCATCGGCAGGAAGTTCGTTACCCACAATAGAGGCGGTGGCATCGCAATAAAATAGTACATCGTGCTTTTGGCAAATATCGCCAATATGCTCAAGAGGTTGGTTCATGGTGGTGGATGTATCGCCTTGTACCATAGCAAGTACATGGGGTTTTACATCAACAATGGCTTTTTCGATTTGCTCTGGCGTAAACACTTCGCCCCACGGTACTTCTATTGTGTGCACCTTTGCGCCAACGCGTTCTGCTATTTCAGCAAGTAGGTGGCCAAAGCGCCCCATAATTAGCACAAGTACTTTATCGCCTGAGCGTAAAATTGAGCATAATACGGCTTCAATCCCTGCGCGCGATGTGCCATCTATTAGCATGGTCCATTCGTTTTTAGTTTTAAAAATTTCGCGGTAACGTGCCATGGTTTCGTTCATAAAACCGGTCATTACTGGGTCGTATTGGCCTATAAGCTGCGCCGACATAGCACGTAAAACACGAGGGTCGGCATTAATTGGGCCTGGTCCCATTAATAAACGCTGTGGTGGGTTTAAGGTTTGAACTTGCGTGTTATTAAACATATTTTAGGCTCCCAGAGTCTGAATGAGCATGCGAATGCCGGTTATCATTAATACAACGGCAAAGGCGCGTTTTAGTTGTTTTTGATCCAGCTTGCTACCAATTTTTACGCCAATAGGCGCAAATAAAATAGTTAGCGGAATAATAAGAAAAAAGGCAGGGAGGTTAACCAACCCCCACGTACCTAGGGGAGCATCGGTTGGCGTTGTGCTAATACTTAATAAGGTAATAACGCCAGGTAGCGCAATCAACAAACCAAAAACGGCCGCAGTACCTACTGCAACATGGGCGCGTACATTAAATGCGTTTAGCATAGGTACGCCAATAGTACCGCCACCTATGCCAATCATTACCGACAAACCACCTACAATACTAGCCATAACGCCTTGACCAAATTTACCTGGCAGTTGTTTTACAAGCGCGGGTGCGCCGGCTCTAAATAACATGTTTAAACTGACTAAAATAGCAATACAGGCAAACATAAGTACCAGTGCATTACCGCGTATTGAGTGCGCTAAGTAGCTGCCTACAACGGCTATAACTAAAATAAATGGTGCCCAGTATTTTATTAGCGCAAGGTCAATATTCCCTTTGCTATGATGCGAGCGAATAGATGAGAGCGAAGTAGGTACTATGGTTGCAAGTGATGTAGCGGTGGCTATCATCATTGCCGACTCTGGGCTTACGCCAAAACCTTGCAGTAAAAAATACAGCACAGGGACGATAACAATACCGCCGCCTACACCAAAAAGTCCTGCTAAAATACCGGCAAAAATACCGGTTGCTATTAAGGCTACTATAATTGGCCATTGATTTATTATTTCTGACATTGTGTTCCTGCTGTAGTTACTGTTGCACGTCCATCTGAACGAGGATCTGTTGCAGCTTCAAGGCTTGTAGGTGTATCTAAAATAGCCCCAGCGTGCCCCATCATTTCGTTATTATTATCAACGCTTACCCAATCGTGGTCACGTTGATTTAATTCATGTTCTATATGAAAAACTAACTCTTTTTCAATTTTTAAATTTGTACTCGTATCGCCCCATGTGCGTCCAAGTAACCAACGAGGGTCGCTAATTGCTTGTTTTATTGATTTATTTCGCCACGCGTAGCCTGCAAAAACAGCGGCTTGAGTTTGTGGCTGCCCTTCACCGCCCATTGTACCGTAAGCAAGTCGACGACCATCGCTAAACTTTGCCAGTGCTGGGTTAAGTGTATGAGCGGGCTTTTTATTAGGAGCAAGGGCGTTAATATTGTTACTCGCATCAATATCTTCATTGTTTAAACTAAAGCTTAAACCACGGTTATTCCACACAAAGCCGCCTTCATTCATTAATATTCCGCTGCCAAATTCCCAGTAAATACTTTGAATAAAGCTGACTAATTGCCCGTTTTTATCTCTGGCTGCCATCCACACAGTATCGCCAGGCTCTGCGTTAAATGGCCATTTTTTGGCTTTACTCATATCAATATTGTTAGCAAGTTCGCTTAAGCGATTATCGGTTAGTGCGTTTTTATAATCATCCCCTAACACATCAGGGTCAGCCCAAAGGGTAGGGCGATGGGTAAAGCTTTGTTTAGTTGCCTCAACAATTAAGTGCGTCCAGTCGGCATCGGTTTTAGCTAAATGCTTTAACTTATTTACGGCACCAATTATTTGTAGTGAATGCACGCCCTGTGTTGGCGCGGGTAAGTTGTAGCAATCAATACCACTGAGGTTTGCATTTAGCGCAGTAACTACCTCGGCTTTAGTATTTGCAATGTCACCTGCGGTAATTGAGCTGCCTGCTTTTGCTAAGTCGGCGGCAAATGAGTTGGCAAGTGCGCCTTCATAAAATGCGTTTAAACCATGCTTTGCTAGGTATTCAAACGTTGCTGCAAGTTTAGGGTTTTTAAAATGCTGGCCTGCTTGTAAGGGCTTGCCATTGGGTATGTAGAGGTTTTTAAACGCGTCATTGGTATTGTTAGCAGTGGCTAGCTTTTCGCAGCCTGCTTGCAAGCTTTTTGTAACGGTAAAACCCTCGCGAGCAAGTTCAATAGCAGGTGCTAAAATTTTTGACAGTGGTAGTGCCGCATGCTCATCTAGTTCAAGCGCCTTTTGCCAACCGCGAATTGTACCCGCTTGAGTTAGTGCGCTTAATCCGCCGCGCTCTGGTATTTGCGTGAGCGAGTTATACGCCGTTGTATTAGTTGCTGCGCGGCCGCAGGCGTCAATAGCGGTAGGCGTTTTTTGGCTTGGGTTATCGATAAGCCAAAAGCTGTCGCCACCAATTGAGTTCATATGTGGATATACAACGCTAATCGCAGCGGCAGCCGCTACCATAGCCTCGGTAGCTGTACCGCCTTGTTTTAGTATATTTATACCCGCCTCAGTGGCCGAAAAATGAGACGCGGTAAATGCAATGTTGTGTGTGGTCATGCCGGTGTGTCCTGTTTAAAGTGTGCAGCTAGGTGCTTAACGCAAGCAAGTAGGCTTTTATCGTTACCGTGGCTCATCATTAATGAAAAACCATACGGATGATCATTTGCTAAATCAGCCAGCGGTAAATGCACTTGCGCTGAGCCACTAAGCCCTGCAATTGCCGAAAGCGTAATAATTTGCATGCGTAAGGCGCTTGTGTCGGCGCCTAATTTAGGTGCGGTTGTGGGGGTGGTTGGCAAAAATAAACAGCTGTTTGTATTTAGGTTTTTAGCTATTAGTGTTTGCCATTGGGTTTGTACTTTTAGTGCTTCTTGTTCTTCTTGATCAGTTAGGGCAAGCGCCATATTAAAACGTGCCGCAATTGCTGGAGCAAACTGGGGAAGTTGCCCCGGCAATTGAAGCCAATCTTTATGCGTTTTTGCGATTGCTCGCCCTTGCAGTACTCTAAAACTATCAGCAAGTTCATTTAATAAGTTGCTGTTAGGTAGTTCAAATTCTTTATGGTGCTTAAAATTAGGCTTGGTTTTTTCAAGCAATTGTTTAAGTGGGGCTTGTAAAACAGGGTCAACGAGTTCAAATAGTGCTTCGCAAATAACCAGCGTATTTACTTTATTAATAGCTTGTTGTGGTAATAATATATCGCCAACGCTGCTTAATAGCTCGGCGCTTTGGGTAAGCCAACCTATGGTATCAAAAGGGGGAGCCAACGGTATTAGGCCGTCTTTTTCAATCACGTTATGGCTTGGCCTTATGCCATATAAACCACAATAGCTGGCGGGTATTCTAATTGAGCCGCCGGTGTCGGTGCCTAAGCCAATATCAGCTAAGTTAGCAGCAACTGCAGCAGCAGACCCCATACTCGAACCACCGCAAGCATGCCCTTTTAATTTAGGATTTTGCGCAGCGCCATAATGTATATTATTACCCTCTAAGCTATAAGCCAGTTCGTCAGTATGGGTAAAGCCTATAAAGTTACAACCAGCGGTCATGAGCTTATTAACCAAGCTTGCCGTATTTTGAGCCGGTTTAGCTGTTTTAAACCAGTTTGGGTTGCCTGCGCTGTTACGCTCGCCCTTTACTGCAAATACATCTTTTACAGCTAAGCGATTGTTTGCAAGCACTCCAGAGTAGTTTGTTTGCCACAGGGTAGGACCGTGATTGCAAAATATACCTTTGTTGTTTTTTTTATCACTCATTTGCAGCTCATTATTATAAAACTGACCAAGTACTTACTTATTAAGTTAAGAGTGATTAAAAAGCGGGCTGGTTATTATTATTTTAATACCAGTTTTATTAAAAGCATGATCATTCTATCGAATTAAATAGCGCACTCATAGCGCTATTTTCTTCGCGTTATAATAGATCACTAATTTAATGCAATTGTTACAGCTGTGCTTTTCAATCGGTAGTTTTGATTTTATAGTGCTTAGACTAAGCAAGAGGAATGCCATAAATTAAAATCCTGTCCAATTGGTCAGGTTTTAATGGGTTGTATGAGATTTATAAATGTGGGCTATAAAAATAGTGACACTAAAATGAGTTAAAACAAACCAATTTGGTGCGCAGGCGCACCAAGTTGGTCTTTATTTATATGATTTTGAGTGCTAAATAAGGGGCGTTTTACTGATGACTAAACCATTAATATCGGCGTAAACCCAATCGTTAGGTTCTATGGTGGTGCTAAGCATGGTAATAGCTTGGTTTTTATCACCAAAGCCGCGCTTTAAGGTACTACGCGGTGTAGAGCCTAGCGCCATAACAGGTAAGTTCATCGTGGCAAGTATTTCTATATCTCGGCAACAGCCATTTATTATTACGCCTTCCCAGCCATTACTTAAGGCACGCTCAGCCATAATATCGCCTATAAACGCAAAGCGTTTGCTCGCAAACCCGTTTATAACTAATACTTTACCTTCACCATTTTCATGCAATATATCGGCGGCAAAAGAGTTGTCTTCTGGGCAGGTAACGGTAACTACTTTGCCATAAAACGTGGTTTTTTTACCAAAGTGATAAAGGCCGCTGTCTGCTACTTGTACTTTATCGCGATGATCGTCAAACAAATCGGGTGTAGTAAAGGATGTCATCGGTTAAGTCTCACTTTGCTCAGGTATTTTAAGACCAATACCTTTTAAAATTATGTGGGCAATTGACTGCGTAATTTGTGCCACATCGGTTTCGTCGTACTCTAATTTGTTCATTACAAGTAAAACCTCAGCCTGAAAGTCGGCGTAATATTGCGTGGTAGACCAAATAGTAAAGAGCAAATGGTAGGGGTCAACCTTATCCATTTTATCTGCGTCCATCCATGCTTGAAGTACATCAACCTTTTGTTTAACCCAAGGGCGGGTATTGGTTCTAAAGTAGTTTTGTAAATAAGGGGCACCGCGCAGTATTTCACTGGCAAATAAGCGAGATTGCATTGGCTGATTTACGGCCAGTATTACTTTGCTTTTAATATAGTTATAAAGCACGATGGCTGGATCGTCGTTAATTGTGACGTTATCAAGCCCCAAGTTCCAATTAGCTATTATGCGGTCGATCACAGACTCGTACAGACCATCCTTACTTTTAAAGTAATACAAAATATTAGCTTTTGGCACCTGCGCTTCTTTAGCAACCATGCTCATACTTGCTCCGTCGTAACCTAATTGCGAAAACAATTGCTCGGCGGCATCTAAAATTAGTTTTTGATTTTTCTCGCGCGTAACTTCTTTTTTATTTGGTTTTATTTGTGTGGTCATTATAGAGTTTGCGTGTTTAACGTATTGATTGATTGTAGCTTTACTGACCAAAAGGTCAATTACTAAAAAGGATGAATGTTAAAAACAGGCGAGAGGTTTAAGCTATTAACTTTAGGGTCTGTTGATCTTTGCGGATTAAAATTTGTTCAAACTAGGGGCTATTTAATCGCGGCGCGAGGTT
>NZ_WTKZ01000047.1:0-32444 GCF_011378805.1 Pseudoalteromonas sp. Z9A6 | reverse complement strand
ATAGTCGGGCTTTTTTACGTCTGAAGAAAAGTGAAATACGCGCAATTAACATACACTCATACCAACACCATCGAGTAGGGCGGAAAAATAGATCACTTAATTAAGCGAATTGGTATAAAAACAAAATTGTGAACTACCGAATTTACGTTTTCGGTTTGTGTAAGCAGTTGTTTAGGTGAAGTATCAAACAGAATTTATAAATTAGTTTGATTAGTTCATTATAACTCGTTAACTAACCACAGACTTAGCTTGTTTATGAGGGCAATGAATACTAATATGATTTCATGATCTTATAACTAAATCTATTGGCTTAGTTGTTTTAAAATTACTACCAATAATGATTGTGAGCTGTAACTTAAATGCCTTATGAAACATTTGTAGATGACTCTGCATCGCTAGTTGAATTTACCCGAGTTTACTTAGCTATTTTTTATACTTTTGTTGCCGGATTTTATACATTTAGAATTATTTATAAAAATCGAAATACACCATCTGGCGTTATTTATCCCGGTGATAAATTCTGTACTAGTTGGTGGAACCATATGGTTTTTAAATTTTTCAGGGCTGCTATTTGGTTTGTATGTGTAATTAGAGTGTTTGTACCTGAGTTAGATAGCTATCTTGGGCTATTCCCAATACTCAATGGCTGGCCAGGCGTATTATTTGGCGATGTATTATTGACCGCAGGCTTTATTTTAACGATGTTTGTACATTTTCATATGGCAGCACTTTGGCGTTCAGGCATTGATCCTAAGGGAGCACATGAGCTTAAAACATCAGGATTATATGAATACTCTAGGAATCCGATGTATTTAGGCGTTGTAGCTGCACAGGTTGGGTTCTTTTTAGCCTTACCTAGTATATTTAGTTTGACCTGTTTAGTTATTGGTTTTACAGCTATATATAGACAAACATTAGTTGAGGAGGCTCATTTAGCCCATCGTTTTTCTACACAATATAAAGAGTATAAACAACTCGTCCCTCGCTGGTTATAGCTTGGGACTTAGCTTTAAATACATGAATTTTTAAGGCAAGAGTAAAGAAGTGTTCTGTGTTGGCTTGCTAAAATCTAGCATGATAGACATAAATCAGATCACTTTTTTTTGTTTTATACCAATTCGCTTAATTAAGTGATCTATTTTGAGGATGGAAAACGTGTTGATAGCTAGGCAAAAAAATTGCTATTTAGTTGTTCTAAATGAGAATTTTTTAACACAGGTAGCGACACGTTCAGCCCCGCAAAATGATTAAGTATTATTGCGGATTGGTATTATATACTTTTCCATAAACTCTTTTTTAGTAATTGCCTTTGAAAAAATGTAGCCTTGAATATAATCACAAGCAAGCTGCTTTAATAGGTCATACTGTTTTTGTGTCTCAACTCCTTCAGCAACCACCATTACGTCTAGATTGTGAGTCATAGTGATAATAGCTTTCACGAGAGCAATACTATTATCGTTTGATTCTATATCGTTGATAAATGAGCGATCTATTTTTAAAATATCTATATCTAAGCGTTGTAAATACGCTAAAGAAGAATAACCAACACCAAAGTCGTCAATCGCAATATCTATATTAATAGTGCTTAAGCGTTTTAATTGTCGTTGTATTGACGAGTCGGGATCCATTAAAGTATTTTCAGTGACTTCAATTAAAATGGTGTTTGCGGGTAGTTGGTACTTTTTACTTGCAACAATCCATTCATCCACCCAGCAACCAGCGCGGTCAATTTCAAGAGGTGTGTAGTGGTAAAGTACACACGGTAGCTGCCTATGTTACTTATATCACCACCGTAACGAAGATTTGCATCAACATTTATTTGATTACCAGTTGTTACGTTTGCGTATCCACCGCGAGTATCAATACTGTTTTTAGTAATGATATTAATCACGCCATTATTTGCGTTACTACCCCAAAGTAATCCGCCTTGTCCGCGTATTACTTCAATGCGTTCAATGTCATACAAAGGAACGTTGAGTGTTTCCCAATAAACTGCAGCAAATTTTGGGGTATATAAGCTTTGTCCGTCAATCATAACCAATAGTTTGCTAGAAAATCGAGAGGCAATACCTCTTGATGAAATAGCCCATTGATTGTTATCGAGCTGACGTACAATTAAACCAGGCACCATTTTCAGTGCTTCAGGTACTGATGTAGCACCAGAGTTAGTAATTTGTTCTTTACTTAATACATAAATAGATGAAGCGGTATCAAATGCTGATTGTGCTCTTTTCATCGCAGAAGTTGCTTGTACATCCATGCCCATTAAAGCATCAAGGTCGAGGTCTTCATCTTCAAACGGCTCGGCCGTTAAGAGAGGGCAAACAAAAAGTAATGGCCAAAACAAACGTTGTGATATTTTCACCCAAAAGTCTCCTGCGCAATCAAAGAATCAAAAACAGTCTTTGTTTTTGCAATACATGTGATATCACACAATATTAACATACATTAACAGTGTAAAAGCATAAATGAGATTAAATCAAGGTAGCTAATTTTGTAGTAGTTAAAAGGTCTAATTTCGCCCAATTGAACTGTAAAAATATAGTTAAATGAACTTTATAAGTATATTTATTAAAGAGTCAGTAAAATGTAAATAGCTGATAGCTATATGTTTATATACAACTTAAAATTTAGTCTATTTCAGAATAACTTCAAAGTATTTATGGTTATTAAATATTTAATCTTAACTTTTTCGTGTCATGCTTCTTAAAGCAATATTAATTATATGGGCACAATTTATACCTAGCCCTGTGTTATCTGCGATTGTGGTTTAATTATCTTTGCTTTTGTTAAAGCTATATAGAATACTTAAATTTGCTTGGTTTTGCTTTAAAGGCACCAAAGTATGATAAAAAATGAATTAATTAATGTAGAAGCAGTACTCGATTTAATGCTTGATGCCGTTTGTGTGGTAGATAAACAAGGCACATTTGTTTTTGTAAGCGCAGCATTTGAGCAAATTTTTGGTTATACGGCCGACGAAGTTGTAGGCAAAAAAATGATTAACTATGTTTACGAAGGTGATCATTATAAAACGCATAATACCGTAACTTCGCTGTTGTCTGGCGAAATGGTGAACCCTCGCTTTGAAAACCGTTGGATGAGAAAAGATGGTCAATTAGTCCATATATTATGGTCTGTTCGTTGGTCAGAGCAACATCAAGTAAGAATCGCTGTCGCGCACGATATAACTGAGCGAAAAGTAATGGAAGAGCAGCTCCATTACATGGCTCGGCACGATGTGTTAACTGGTTTGCCTAATCGCTCTTTATTGATGGAGCGATTAGAAAAAGTAATTATTAGTGCAACTACAAACAACACATTTTTTTCTTTACTGTTTATAGACATAAATGGCTTTAAAGCAGTAAATGACACCCACGGACACGAAACTGGCGATAAGCTTTTATGTGCTATAGCAAAAAGGCTCTCAGCGTCGGTTAGGCATTACGACACAGTAGGGCGTTTAGGTGGAGACGAATTTTTAATTATTTTAGATAATTTAAGTTCTAGCCACGAAACCGTCAGAATAAAAAATAAAGTCCTCACTGAGTTTAAAGCTGTCTTTAAGTTAGATGACGTACTACTAAATATTTCCCCCAGTATTGGCATTGCAAACTACCCAGAGCACGGCCAAACAGATCACGAACTTATAAAATATGCAGATCAAGCTATGTACAAAAATAAACAACAAGGGTTAGATAACGTAACCTATTTACCTTAAAAAATCATGCTGAACTACCACCTTAGACAACTCATCATCACAACGCCCTTAACTACAATACATTACTTAGCGCCACATTTTTAATAGCGGTTTTCCAGTGCTGCGTTAAAAAATCTATAAATGCTCTTACAGCAGTTTGTAGGTAGTTCCTCGATAAATAAACTGCACAAGTTATGCCTGGTTGATAATGAAGGCAATTACCGTATCGGCAGTAATACATTTTTTACTAATGATGCAGGCGAAAGCAAGATATCGGTCACTGATTATGCAAGCGCAATGGTTGATGAAGCGCAAAATGCAGCGCACGTAAATCAGTATATTAGTATTGCCTACTAATATAGTTACTAATCAAAAGCGTTTGATTATTTTGATATAACAATACTGGCTCACAAGGCTAAAATAATTTAATCTGAGCGTATTAATTCTTATTAAATTATTTGCCTAATGAGCCTTCTTTTTTCTCTTGCGTTAGCAAGCCTTCCCGCTTTACCAGAGCCAGTTGCAAATAATGCTGTGGCTAAAGTTATTGTTAAAAATCAGCCCTACTTTTTAAGCTTTATGGGGCTGGGGCGCGATAAACAATACTCGTCAGTGCATAACAAAGTGTGGGCGCTTAAAGTTGGCGATTCACAGTGGCAATCTAAAACTGGTGTGCCTTCAAGCTTGCCATTAAAAGGGCGCTTAGCAAGCACCGCAGCCGGTTTAGGCGAATACGCTTATGTGTTTGGCGGCTATACGGTAGCAGAGGATCATACTGAAGTTTCAAGCCCCGACGTATATAGGTACGACGTAATAAAAGATACCTACACTCACCTTGCTAGCATGCCAGTACCCGTAGACGATAGCGTAGCGCTGAGCTATAAAGCGCGTTACATTTATCTAATTAGCGGTTGGCATAACGACGGCAACGTAAACTTAGTACAAGTATACGACACGCAAAATAATACATGGCAACAAGCCTCGCCATTTTTAGGTGAGCCTGTATTTGGCCAAGCCGCTGCTATTAGTGATAACACCATTGTTATTTGTGATGGCGTTAAAACACAAGCTAATCCTGATTCGCGTCGCTCGTTTGCAGGTGTAGCACAGTGCTTAAAAGGCACAATAGATTCAACTAATCCACAAAAAATAGATTGGCGTACCTTGCCACATCCAACAGGCACTGCTCACTACCGAATGGCAGCCACCAGCTATAATGGCAATATTTATATGATGGCAGGCTCTAATAACCCATATAACTACAGCGCAATAGGTTACGACGGCAAACCTGCACCAGCAAGTGACCATGTTTGGCGCTTTAGTGGTGATAAAAACGAATGGCAGATTTTATCCCCAGTGGAAGTAAAGAGCATGGATCATCGTGGTTTACTTGAGCACAGTGGGGTTTTATATCGAATTGGCGGCATTGATAAAAGTCAGCAAGTAAGCGCTAACGTGCTCGGTTACGAGGTTAAAAAGTGAACACTCTTTACATTACAGGAGCGGGAGTCAGCGCAGCCAGTGGTATTCCCACCTTTAGAGGGGAGGATGGTTATTGGACCATTGGCAGTAAAAATTATACGCCTATGGAAATGGCAACGCGCGCAATGTATCAAAACGCCCCAAAAGAGTTTTTAGCATGGTATTACCATCGCTTTGCAACGTATCGCAACCATGGCCCAAACGACGTACACCATTGGCTAAGTGACAAAAACCTAATTACTCAAAACATAGATGGGCTTGATGGCAAAGCGGGTAACAAAAATTACATAGCGATACACGGCAGGCTTGATCAAATGACCTTATTTCATGAGCAAGGTGAGCCTGTCACGCCACTTGCCACCCCGTGGGATAGTGTAGACGAAAGCCGCCTGCAAGAGTCTCTTTTTGAGCTATTTAATATTCAAAACCAAACGCCTGAGCTAAACCATTCATTTAAGCCCTTTGTTTTATTATTTGACGAATACTACACCGAGCTTTACAGAATAACACAAGCACAACAGCGTATGCTCAACGCCGATAAAATTGTATTTATGGGCACCTCGTTTAGCGTCAATATTACGCAAATGGCAATTGAAATAGCCCGAAATTACGACATTCCTGTTGAAGTGGTTGACCCTGAACCTGCGCATATCTTGCACGCTAACGTCACATATAAAAAAATGAATGCATTAGATTACATTCAATCTAATTAATAAGTGCTATATTTTAAAGGGATTGATAATGTTTTCTTAAATATTACAATCTCTTTATATAATATTAACGAATCAAAAATGTTATTATTATCCTGATTATAACAATACTAAAGAGATCTGAATGAGCGACTTAACTGCAATAGCAAACTTGTCCATTTTACTTGTAGAGCCTTCAGAGGTTCAGCAAAAAATAATAATAAAATCGCTTTTAGAAAGTGGTGTAAAACAAGTTGAAACTGCATCTACACAAACACAAGCGCTTAGCTTATTAGCAAGTTATCACCCTGATCTAGTTATAAGCTCTATGTATTTATCTGACGGGACAGCCGACTCACTATTGCAAGAAATAAGATCAAATCCTATCACCGAGCATCAACCTTTTATGCTTATATCGAGCGAGCGTAATAAAAAATACCTTGAGCAATTACGCCAATCGGGTGTGCTGGCTATTTTGCCCAAGCCTTTTAGCGCAAAAGCCATTACCCGCGCACTCAAAGCAACCCTTGATATTATAAGCGAAGAAGAAGTAGAACTTGATCATTTTGACGTAACGCTGCTGCGAGTTTTAGTGGTAGACGACAGCCGCTTTGCACGTAAACACATAATACGCATACTTGCAGGTATGGGAATACCTGCACCAATAGAAGCTGAAAACGGTAAAGAAGCTATTGAGCACTTGAATAACCAACCGTTTGACTTAATAGTAACCGACTACAACATGCCAGAAATGGACGGGCGAGAACTAACAGAAGCCGTTAGAAGTTCAAATAGCTACTCACATATTCCTATTTTAATGGTGAGCTCAGAGGCAAACGACACTCACCTAGCCAATATTGCTCAAGCGGGAGTTGATGCTATTTGTGATAAACCGTTTGAACCGGCCACAGTGCGAGAATTACTGTATAAAATAATGTCTTAAATTATTAATTCTAAGGCTAACGGTAAAACTCATTAGCCTAAGCGAATAAAACAAAAGCAGCGCTTGTTAAAAGTCGCTGCTTTTTTACTATTAGCTAGGTACGTTATAAAGCCCAAACGCCACAAAACATAATATAACTGCAATTGTGGTATCAAATATTCGCCATCTTAATGATGAACTTAATATACTTTTAAGTTTAGGTGCAAAAAGCACTAAAGTGCTGAACCAAATTAGTGACCCAACACAAGCGCCAAGTGCAAAATGCATTGGGTTTGGTTGTAAAGCGCCAATATTGCCAAGTAATAACACGGTATCTAAATACACATGTGGATTTAACAAACTGATTGCAAAGGCCGAAAGGGCAGTACTCCACCAGCTTACTTTTTCTACTTGGCTTATTTTTAAACCTGAAGTCCCTTTAATCGCTCGCATTGCAGATCCATACGCTAAGTACAATAGCATCGCAATACCGCCCCATGTTAACCAAGGCAGTAGTCCTGGTAATAATTGCTGTAATTCATTTGCTGCAAATACACCTATTAAAATAAGAGTCGCGTCGCAAATAATGCATACCGTGGCTAAAACAAACCGATTAGCGCCAGCCATGCATTGGCTTAAAATCCAAATATTTTGTGCGCCAATAGCAATAATTAAACTTAGCCCCAGCATCACACCCGATAAAAACGACATACTTTAAATCCACTCAATCATTCAATGCCTTGCAGAGTAGGGGGTACTCTGTTACAAATCCAATGAATATATTTAGGGTTATATGCGTAAAACTCATGATTGATTATCAACTACTCAATGCACTGTCGGCGGTTATTAGTGAAGGCGGGTTTGAAAAAGCCTCTAAAAAACTATTTATTACGCAATCGGCAGTAAGTCGGCGTATTCATCAACTCGAAGCCAAACTTGGAGAGCCTGTAATAATTAGGACGCAACCACCGCGCCCAACCGCTCTTGGCAAGCGTTTACTTAATCATTTACAACAAGTCCTGCAGTTAGAAGTTGCTTTAAACGTAGATGCACTTAAAGAGCACTCCAGCTTAAACACACCTCTTAGTGTAAAGTTGGCTGCCAATGCTGACTCACTAGCTACATGGTTGCCAGAAGCCCTTGCCATACTAGATACAGAATCTGATTGTAAATTTAGATTTGAAGTGATCTCAGAAGATCAATCCATCGCCCATAAAAGAATGAAAGACGGCGAGGTAATGGTATGTATTAGCTCATCTTCTGAGCCTGTAAATGGGGGGTTAGCGAGCCCATTAGGCGCTATACGTTACAAGGCAATTGCGAGTCCGGACTTTATTAAACAGCATAACCTCACTTCGCTTATGCAATTGGCGCAGGTACCGTGTTTAGTTTTTAGTGAATATGACAAGCTGCAGCACCAGTTTTTAGCCGATATTAACGGCTCAACGCCAGAGTATATGCATATATATCCCTCATCAGAAGGATTTAAACAAGCCATGATAGCAGGCCTAGGGTATGGCTTATTACCGACTTTGCAGCTCGGTGATTCCCTGCAAAAAGGGGAGTTAGTTGACTTATTTCCAGAGTATTATATTGATACGCCCTTGTATTGGCATTATTGGCAAAGTGAAAGCCCGCAACTTAAAGCACTGCGTAAGTTTGCAATGCAAGTTGCGGCTAACCGATTAGAACCAATTTAAAGGCGTTTATAACTGCCCTAACCTGTAAATAAGCAATGCGGTTTTTTTTATGTTTTTATCAAGGCTAGTTAAATCGGCAGTTTCGTTTTTAGTGTGCGCGCCACTGCCCATTAAGCCCAAGCCATCAAGTGCCATATTAACATGGCTTGCGGCAAACGAAATATCCGCAGCGCCTGCATTGCGTGGATTGGCTGCCACTACTTTGTTGTAACCTAAATCGTGGCTTGCGTCGCTGTATAATTCTAATAGCTTTTTATTGCCATCAGTTAATGCCATTGGCGGGTAACCGTCTTCAAAAATAAGCTCTGCTTTACTGCCATTTAAACTGTTGCTAGCAATTTGTAGCATAACCCTTTTAGCGCTTTCTACTTGCTTTGGCGAAAGTGCGCGTAAATCGCCTGCTATATGTACGGTTTGTGCTATTACATTACTTTTACCAAACGCAGTTGCTGACGAATTAGCGCTGTCGTAGTCGGCATTTGTGCCACCCACAATAAGCCCTGGGTTAAAAGTTAAATTAGGTTGTGTGGCAAGTTGTTCTCTAAAGCTATTTAAAATACGCGATGCTTCGTAAATAGCGCCATAGCCTACATTATCACTAAATATTTGCGACGAATGCGCCGCTGCAGCACTTACGTTTAGCGTCCAGCCGGTATAACCACGGCGCGCCGCCATGGCGGTTTTAATATTGTTATCGCCATTTTCAAAGCCTAAAGCAACGTCTGCCCACATTGCCGCATCAACAATGGCTTGTTTAGATAAGCTAAGCGGACGACCGCTGCTTTCTTCATCGCCAGTGAGTATTACTTTTATGCTTACATTTTCAAGTAAGTTAAGCGCTTGCAAGCTTTTAAGTGCGGTAATTATTATCGTGTTACCGCCTTTCATATCGGCAACGCCTGGGCCACTGGCTGTATCGGCATCAAGCTGTTTGTAGGTTGTAAAATCATCGTGTTTGGCAAAGACTGTATCTAGATGGCCGATCATCAGTATTTTTATTGCATCGGGATTTTTACTCTCAAAGGTAGCCAATACATGCCCTGCGCGGTTAAACGCACTGCCATCCAGCCATTCTACTTTAAAACCAATGGCCTTAAGTTGCTCGCTTGTAAGCGCGCCTACTTTTTTTACACCTTCAATATTAAGCGAACCGCTATTAATATTTACGGCTTGCTCTATTTCTTTAAGTGCTTGGGGAATGTTTTTATCGACCTGTTTTACTATTTCACGCTCATTTTTATCAAGCGCAGCATAACTTATAAGCGGTAAGGTACTAGCAAGTGTGAGAATGAGTGCATGGCTAAATTTTAAAAATGACATAACAGCATAATAAGTGAGAAATAAGAGTATTTAATATGAAGTAAAAATACAGAGGATTCAATAGGGGTAGATTGTGATTTTTAACTAATTTTATAAGTAATAACGAGTTACAAGTCTAAGGGTTATGGGGTGTACGCGTTATTGGTTTAAACACAGATATTTAAAATATAACCTCTTGAATAATAATCAACCTGTATAACTAAATAGCAATTTGCCTGATATTACTGATCTCCACCATTTTGGGGTTTTGCTACATTTAGAAAAGGTAAGGCGAATCTAACTAACTGTTTACAGTTGTTTATTTTATAGCTAGGATAAAATCATTGTAATATATGGACATTTTTTGGTTTGTAAAACGACAAATGTCGTAGACTAAATTATTAGCAAGTTAGTCATCACCCTAAGTCAGTGTTTAACAATATTAGCTATATGAAAATGAGAATATGTAATGCCATTAGAAACATTCGAAGATAAAATCAACTCACTCAGTGAAGCCGAAAAGCCTTCTGTTTTATTAGCTAATGGCTTTTCTCAAGCATGGGATCACGACATTTTTAATTACCAAAACTTACTTCAACAAGCAAACTTTGGTGTTAGGGATGCAACTATTAGGGATATTTTTACTAGCTTTGATACTTTTGATTTTGAGAAAGTAATGAGAGCACTTGAGGCTGCGGAAATTGTCTGTGATAAATATGCAGTCGATCAGGTCAAGATAGGTGAAATCAGGAATGACCAAGACCAATTGAAAAATTCGCTTATTCAGGTTATTTCCCAAACTCACCCTGTGAGGTCAAGTAATGTCACTCTTCAACAATATGAGAGTGCAAAACCTTTTATTATTCAGTTCGATAAAATATTTACATTGAATTACGATTTGTTGCTTTATTGGATTGTTAATAAATTCGATATCGATCCACAAGGTTATCACACTGATGACGGCTTTCGTCACACGACTTGGGAAAATGCAGAAGATCAGAATGTATATTTTTTACACGGAGGTCTTCACATTTTTGATGATGGCACCCTTATTAAAAAGCACGCCTTCAGAGGTGACGTTGATATCAGTATAGTTGACCAGGTTAGAAATAACTTGAACCAGGGAAAGTTCCCTTTGTTTGTTTCAGAGCCAACCTGTGAGAAAAAGCTTTCGCGTATCGAGCACAACCCGTATCTAAGTTCTTGTTTCAGAGCATTAAAAAAGTTAAGTGGACCTCTGTTTATACATGGGCATTCAATGGCGGATAATGATCAACATATTTTTAATCAAATAAATAAAAGTGGAGTAGATAAAGTTTTCATTAGTATTTTTGGTGATGAACATTCGGTTCAGAATAGAGAAACAATGGCTAATGCTAGGCGTTTCATTGATGCGAGGCAGATTGATATTGAGTTCTATGATGCTGCAAGTGCTCCAATCTGGTCTTAATTGACGGGCTCTAAAAAGAAAACTTGCTAACAAGACGATCCAATAAGGACAAAAAACAGTTGGTTTTGCTTCCGCGTGAATTACAGTGACACCCAACCTAAATCTTGTAATGCTTTAAAAACGCTTAGGGTTAATTAAAGGAGCTCATTTTTAATTGAATTTGGCTGTTGGAGTTATTTTACAGTCTTGTTAGCGGAGTTTTTCAAGTTAGTTGCCAAGGATAATAATGAGAACACTTCAACTTTTAGGTTTTATACTTGCGATTGTTGGGTTTATTTTAGGCTACGTGATCCTAGCCCCAATTGATGGTGAAGCATCCGACGCTTCAGCAGGAGGTACAGGCATAGGCATTATGTTTATGGTGTTACCTATACTTGGTTGGTCTGCGTTAATATTAGTGGCCTCTTCAGTAGCATTGTTCAACCATGAAGTAAGAGTACGTACTTATTTCAGAGGCAATTTTTGGCTAAACCTTTGGAAAGTAAACCTAGTTATGTCTTTTGGATATATTGCCGTTGTCTTATATTTTGCTTACATATGGTTTAAGGGCAGCATTGGCAATTAATAAGACTTTAAATGCGTAATACCTTTAATTCATTCTTACCTACTAACATCTAACCCAAACTAAGCACTAACAACCATCAGGTTTAACACTATTAGCATTAAACCTGACAGTCAAACTCTACCAATTGACGTTTTAATTAGTCGGCATTAAATAGATTTCTCGTACGCTGTTGCGCTGGTTTGCTTCAATGGCAAACAATACCGCGTCGGCTACATCTTGCGGGTCGAGTTTGTCGGGTTTTGCTTCATCAAAAAACGGAGTGTTTACCATGCCTGGTGCTATGGTAGTGCAGCGTCCGTTCCACTCGCTCATTTCCTCAGCTAAGTTTTGTCCAAAGCCATAAGCAAACCATTTAGTTGCACCGTAAATAGAGCCACCAATTGGCTTACGGCCAGCGGCAGAGCTGGTTAATATAAAGTGACCTTTATTTTGGCGTAAATGCGGCAGGGTTAATTTAGCAGTCCACAGTAGGGCTTTAATGTTTATGTCGATCATAGTTGACCACTCATCCGGATCACCTTTTTCGGTGCCAGCGGTTGAAACGCCCATGCCTGCGTTAGCAAAGGCTACATCTAGTCGGCCAAACTTTTCAATGCCTTTAGCAACTACGTTTTCAAGCGCGGTAAAGTCGGTTGCATCTGCGGCTACGCCCATTGCATTATTTGAGCCTAGCAACTCTACTAACTCAGTTAACTTATCTTCGCGTCTAGCGGTAAGTATTACTTTATGACCATTATTTACAAGAGTTTTTGCGGTTGCTTCGCCAATGCCACTTGAAGCGCCGGTTATGAGTACTATTTTTTCTTTTGCCATAGATAACCTCTTAATGAACGTTAAAAACTTAAAATCACCATACCAATAAACGATTAACCTACATTGAATAGTCGCTATAAATTAGCCATAAATGGCGGTGTTTTATATTCTAATAACCATGGTTTTTAGGCCGTTATTAAAATTGAAATAAGTGATTAAAAAAGGTAGGTTTAAATTTTTTATTCTATATACTCACGCCACTTCTTTTGAAGTCGGTTTTATTAGATTTAACCATTATTTTGCTGAGTTTCAGCCACATTTATCGGAACAAACATGAAAGATAAACTTTTAGCGTTTTGGCAAAGCCATTCAGAAACAATCATCACTTTAGGGTACAAAGTGATTTTAGCGTTGGTGATTTTAATTGCGAGTGCCTTAATTGCACGCTCGGTTAAAAAAGCGATTAAAAATTCTAAATCGCCATTAAAAAAGGTGGATAGTACGCTACTCCCTCTTTTATCGAGTATTGCTGGTTATTTAGTTTATATAATTGGCGGGCTATTTATTTTAGATATTTTTGGCGTTAATACGGCAAGCTTAATTGCGCTAATGGGTGCTGCTGGTTTAGCGATTGGTTTAGCCCTTAAAAATACGCTGAGCAATATTGCTGCGGGTATTATGCTGCTAATACTCAGACCTTTTAAAATAGGCGATTTTGTAGATGCTAGCGGCACGCTTGGCACAGTTAACGAAATAAACTTATTTACTACCATTTTTAAAACCACCGACGGCCTTTATATTGCATCGCCTAACGGCAAAGTGTGGGGTGGCAATATTAAAAACTTTACCCGTAATGGCAAAAGACGAATGGATATAGTGGTGGGTATTTCGTATGCTGATTCTATTGACGTTGGCTTAAATGTACTTAAAGAATTAGCCGCATCAGAGAGCCGATTACTCGCAGAGCCTGCACCTAAAGTAATGGTGACATCAATAGGCGAAAGCGCAGTGAACATTCAATTACGTGCGTGGGCTGTTAATGGTGATTATTGGCAAACTGTGTGGGATTTAAATAAACGTGTTAAAGAAGCAATTGAAGGCGCAGGGCTGAGTATTCCATTTCCGCAGCGTACGCTGCATATATCTGAGTCTATGGCATCGGCCATAACTGTAAACAAAGATGCTTAAGTATGTATTAACATAAACATAAATAAAAATAGCGAGCCTTGGCTCGCTATTTTTGTATTAGCCTTTGTGTAGGCTGAGGTATTAACCTTCTAATTGAAAGTCGTACACTGAGCCTAAATTAAGTAGTTGGGTTAGCTCATCAAGTGCTTGGTAACTTTCGCTCAGCAGTGCTGGGTCGGCAAAGTCTTTAGCACCTAATTGGTCGCGGTAGTTACGTTGTGCCCAGTTACACAATTGTGTGTATTTAGTGTCGGTTAAAATAACGTCTGGGTTTACTGCAGCGAGTTCTTGCTCGTTCAAAGCAACCCGTAAACGCAAGCAAGCTGGGCCGCCGCCATTTTGCATACTTTGGCGTAAATCAAAAAAGCGTACTTGGTTTATAGGATTATCGGCCATGATCATTTCTTCAATGTAGTCGTTAACCGCGCTATTACGTTGGCACTCTTTTGGCGCTACTAATAACATAGAGCCATCACTTAGGCTTACTAGTTGGCTATTAAATAAATAGCTACTAACTGCATCTTGAATACTTACTTTACTTGTAGGTACTTCAATAATATAAAATTGTTTATTACCAACATAGGCTTCGCGAATATCTTGCAGTGCCAAAGCTTGATTTAAAAATGCTTGCTGGTGGCACAGTAATACGTTGGCGTTACCTACTGCAATTACATCATTATGAAACACGCCTTGGTCTATTACGTCTGGATTTTGCTGTAGTAAAATTTGGCTTGAATCTTTTAAGTTATGCAAGCGACAAATTGCTTCTGAGGCTTCGAGAGTTTGCCTTGCAGGAAATTTAGCTGGTTTTGGTAATTGGCTGTTAAACGCGCTGGCACCAAATACAAACATTTCAAGGCCTTGCTCGCCGTGGCTGTCACAAAAACGAGTATGGTTTGCTGCACCTTCGTCGCCAAAAAAGCCTTGGTCGGGCAAATGGGTGTGGTGCGCAAAGTATTTGTCGTTATTAAACATGGCTTTTAATAAGCGCGTAGTGGTTGCAGGCTCTAATGAACGATGAAACTTATTATTTAAATTAGCTGAAGTAAAATGTACTTTGCCATCGGTTGTATCAGGAGATGGCGATACTGTAGCGGCATTGGCTGTCCACATTGCAGATGCTGAATAACACGCGCGTAATAAAATAGGATCGGCTTTAAATGCTTTATGAATGACTTGTGCATCGTTACCGGTAAAGCCTAAGCGGCGCAGTACGTTTAAGTCGGGGCGTGCATGAGGGGCAAATACACCTTGAGTTAGGCCTTTGTCATGCATGGCTTTCATTTTTTCAAGGCCTTGAAGTACCGCCTCTTGAGGATTTGAAAAGCTTGCTGCGTTATTCAACGAGGCAACATTACCATACGATAAACCAGCGTAGTTGTGAGTAGGACCCACTAAGCCATCAAAATTAACTTCCAAAGCGTTCATACACGTTCCAACTAAAAAATTTTTAATAGGATGCAACAATACAATGCAATAGGGTTGCTTGCAAAGTTATAAACGCAGTGTTTTTACTAATTTTTTGATGTTTTTAAATGTGGGGTTTATTGCAAGGGGGTTGTTTTTATATTGAGCGGTTAATTTGAGTTTAATAAAAATGTACGCATAAATTTCATAGTGCGCAAAAGCTCAGCCTAAAGTAAGTTTATACAACTAAGCTTTAAGCCAAGCCTTTACACAATACGATGTTACTTAACATAGGCGCGTTCTTTATCAGCGGTAGTGCGGGTATTTGTAGGGTCGTTAACTTGCCAAACGCTAATGTCTAAACGCCATAAAAGATAAAGGGTATGATATAAATTGAACATGGTTTTTCCTTGGTATTTTTACTGAACACATCAGTATATAAGGAAGAATTATGCCAACATTAACTTGAATATTTTATGAATAAAAATCAGGTGTTTAGTATTTAAGTATAAATATATACTTAAGGATTAGCACCAAAGAGGTGAAGTATTACTAAAAGATGCACCAGTGTGGCGTATTTTTAAAAAAAGCCCTGCAACTATTGGGTCACTTAAATGTGCAAGGCTTTTAAAAAATGTAGTCATTTAAAAAGTAAATTAGCGGCCCACTTTTCCTTTTACTAAAGGCTCAAACGACATTACTTTAAACTTATCGTGGCTTTGATTTTTGCCATTATTAAGTACAGGCGAATTGTGTAAATCGTCAACGGTAAAGTATATTTTATGATCGGCTCCGTAGCTAAAGCCATCAGGCCAGCTAAGACGATCGTCTTTAAATAATACTTCGTAGTCGCCAGTAGGTTTAACTACGCCAATTGCGCCATTGGTTATGTCGGTTACATATACGTTACCGCCGCCATCAACAATAATACCGTCTGAAATTGGTTTAGTGCCGTAACGCGTAACTTTGTCTTCAAGCGCTTTAGCCGAAAGGCTCTCGTTATTTATATCGCTGGTGGCAATGCGGTAAACCGAGGTGCCCGACATAGAGCCAAAGTAAAGCCAGTCTTCGTTAGGGTCAAGCGTAATTGGGTTAACACCTAAGCGGGCAGGTTGTCCGCCAAGGCTCATTGTGCGCCCATCAATAACCATATCGATATTTTCGGCTGTGGTGTAATGGCTATTTTGTAATACTCTGCGTGCAACACCTGTTTTAAGGTTTACCGTAATAATAGCGGCTTGGCTGCCTTGGGCTGTGTCGGCAATGTATACAACGCCATGTTTATTATCGATGACTAAATCGTTTAAAAACGAGGTGTCGGTAATGGTCGGTTTAGCCAGATAAATAATTTTGTGCAGTTGCTCTTTGTTTGTATCCCAACCTACTAAGCGCCCAGCGTGATCGGGCCCTGAAGTATCAAGCATCCATAAAACGCCATCGCTTGATACGTTTATGCCAAGTACGTCGTAAAAACCTTTACCGTTATTGTACGCGTATGCCCATTCTTCATTAGGGTAGGGCTTAGTTGTACCATCGCTTAAAAGCTCCATAACTTTTTGTTTTTGGCCAAAAAAGCCATGCACAGATAAAAACTTTCTGCCTGATGGGGTAATAGCAATGTTGCCCGGTGGGTGCTGCGCATCAAATGTGGCTACTGTTTTTAAATCAGCATTTTGGCCAGCGGTGTTAGCAGATACAGCATTGCTGCCTAAAAGTGCCGTGCTACATGCCGCCGCTAATAGTAGTTTTTTTATATGAGTCATTTTAAAAGCCTTCTAAAACAAGTTTACCGCGTGATGTATGCGATTCTAAAATTTGATGTGCTTTGTATAGGTTTGCAGCGTTAATAGTACCTAAGTGCTGGCCTAACGTGGTTTTAATTGTCCCTGCATCTATTAGTTCACTAATTTCATTAAGCAAAGTGTGCTGCGCTGTTATATCGGTTGTAGTAAATAATGAACGCGTAAACATAAACTCCCAGTGTACAGATATACATTTACGTTTAAATTTTAAAATATCGAACGATGTAGGGTCGTCTATTAGCGCAAATTTACCTTGGGGTTTTATACACTCAACTATTTGGTCTTGGTATTGGTCGGTGTGGGTTAAGCCAATAACGTAATCGAACTCAGCTACCCCCAGTTCTTTGCGCTGCTCGTTTAAGTTTTTAGAATGATCGAGTACATGATCGGCACCTAATTCTTTAAGCCAGGTTACGCTTTGATCGCGCGATGCCGTACCTACCACGTTTAGCCCAGTAAGCTGCTTGGCAAGCTGTACTAAAATAGAGCCAACGCCACCTGCGGCGCCAATGACTAAAATAGATTGCTGGGTATTTTGCTTATTTTTAGGCACTTGCAAGCGGTCAAACAGCATTTCGTAAGCGGTAATACTGGTTAGTGGAAGCGCTGCGGCTTGAGCATCGGTTAATGTTTTAGGTGCACGTCCTACAATACGTTCATCAACTAATTGAAATTGCGCATTACTGCCTTGCCGCGATAAATCGCCAGCGTAAAATACACGATCCCCAATATTAAATAACGAAACCGACTTGCCAACAGCTTTTACTATGCCTACGCCATCCCAACCTAATACTTTGTAACCTTGCTCAGGCGCTACATTTGCACGTATTTTTGTATCTACCGGATTTACCGAAATAGCATTCACTTCAATAAGTAAGTCGTGTCCGGTGGCAGTTGGGGTATCAAGCTCAATAACTTTAATTGACTCAGAGCTGAGGGTTTTGGAGTTTTGGATGTAACCAAATGCTTTCATAGCGATTCCTGATGAATATTTATGTGTATGTATTTTTTATATGTTTGTACTATAGCGCAGTTGAAAAATAGAAAAAGACATGAAAAACTAAAGCACTTTCAAATTTAAATTGAAAATATGCGATCATTTAACGATATTCAAACTTTTATAGATGTAGCGAGTTGCGCCAGCATTTCTGAAGCCGCACGGCAAAACGCGCAAACCCCAGCAGCGGTAAGTGCAGCCATTAAACGGCTAGAAAAAGACTTAGGAAACGTGTTGTTTATTCGCTCTACCCGCAGCTTACGCTTGAGTGTGGCGGGGGATCAGTTTTTAAGTTATGCCAAAGATTCGCTTGCGCTATTGCAACAAGGCGTTGCAGCAGTACAAATATCAGCAGGGCAGGTTAACGGTACTTTACAGGTGTCGGCGCCATGTGATTTAGGGCGTAATAAGTTAAGCCTTTGGCTAAATGAGTTTTTAGCGCAATACCCGCATATAAAACTAAAGCTGCATTTAAGTGACGAAGTAAGCGACATTTACAGCCAATCAATAGATATTGCGCTGCGCTTTGGTGTTCCAAAAGATTCACAGCTTATTGCTATTCCTTTATATTTAAATAATGCGCGTGTTTTAGTGGCGTCTCCTGATTATATTGCCAAACATGGGCTTTTAACTCATCCACTAAATTTAGCCGATCACACAACAATTACTTTTATGCGCTTTGGCGAAGTATTTAAAGAGTGGCGTTTTTATAAAAGTGGCGCGGTGCAAAAAGTGCAGCTAAATTGCCAACACATAGTTAACGATGGAGAAATGGTGAGGCGCTGGGCTATTGAAGGTAAAGGCATTGCCTATAAATCGTATTTAGATGTAATAGAAACTTTGGCTAGTGGTGAGCTTGTACATTTATGCCCTGACTGGCAAAGCGATCCACTACCGCTATACATGATGTACGCTGATAGACGCCAAATGACCCCGGTTATCACCGCATTTAGAGATTTTATTCAGCAAAAAATAGCAACATTAGTGGGCTAAGTAATAGTCTTAGTATTTAAATCATTTACTACTAAATCGAGCAGCTGCATAAGCTGTGTGGCTTGTGTGGGGTCTACACTTTCAAACTTACATAATATATTTTTTGGAATATCAGCGGCTCCGTTTTTAAGGGCTTGTCCACTTTGGGTAAGCTGAATTAGGCGTTTACGCTTATCGTGTTCGTCTTTAATTACTGCTAGCAGAGACTTTTCGGTCATTTTTTTGAGTATTTGGGTCATAGCGCCGCCATCAATAGCGGTTTTATCTATTAGCTCTGCAATTGTTATTTCGTCTTGCTCCCACAGTGCCATCATTACTACGTATTGCGGGTAAGTTAAATTTAGCTCGTTTAAAGGCTCGCGATACGCACGCGCAATGCTGTTAGATGCCATGTATAAACGATGACATAACTGATTTTTTAACTTTAATTGCTTAAACGGCATAACGTTATCCTTTATTTCAATACATGCTATTTTAATTTGCATGCAAAGTATTTGCAATCTCTAATTACTTGTTCTATTATTTTGCACACAAACTAAATTAACACCCTATTTTAAACTTTGGAGTTCATTATGAATGTATTACAAAACGTAGCTTACACAGCAAAAGCAACTGCAACTGGCGGCCGCGAAGGCGTAGCTAAATCTGATGATGGCCGTTTAGATGTAAAACTATCAACACCTAAAGGTTTAGGCGGAGACGACGGACAAGGCACTAACCCAGAGCAGTTATTTGCAGCAGGTTACGCGGCATGCTTTATTGGCGCGCTTAAATTTGTAGCAGGCAGCGAGAAAATTATTCTGCCAAGTGACACGCACATTAATTCAGAAGTATCGATTGGCGCTATTGACGGTGGTTTTGGTATTGCAGTTAAGCTAGCAGTGTCGCTGGGTGATATGGATAAAGCGCAAGCACAGGAGCTTGTAGATAAAGCGCACTTAGTATGCCCATATTCAAACGCAACACGCGGTAATATTGAAGTTGAGCTGTCGGTTATTTAATAACAAAACTCGCTAATATTTAAAAAGCACACAATAACCTTGTGTGCTTTTTTGTTTTTGAGGTCAAAAAAATAAATATACGAAAAATCGTATATTCACTATTCCATATGTTGTTATTTTGTTTTATTGTCTATGCATAAGCACAGTGAGGACAGTATGGAACAATTCAACCCACTTCAATTTTATAAATGCCTAGCGGACGATACACGTTTAAAAGCAATGCTGCTAATTAGCCACGAAGAAGAGCTGTGTGTATGCGAGCTTGTTGCTGCACTTAAATTAAGCCAACCTAAGGTATCTCGCCATTTAGCGCAGTTAAGACAATGCGGATTATTAAGCGACCGTAAACAAAATCAATGGGTGTACTACAGTATTAATAAAGCACTGCCAGAGTGGGCTAAAAATGTATTAACGCAAACGCTCAATGCTAACCCTTTATTTTACAAAAACGATTTAACGCGCTTAAACGCTATGGGTAATCGCCCTGAACGTGCGGCTAGCTGTTGTAACTAACTAATAAATTAACTTATTAAAGGTATTTAATTATGACTATTAAAGTAGGTATTAACGGTTTTGGCCGTATGGGGCGTTTAACACTGCGTGCAGCAGTTGATTGGCCAGAAATAGAGTTTATTAAAGTAAATGATGTAGCGGGCGATGCTAAAACACACGCACATTTAATTGAGTTTGACTCAGTACACGGACGCTTAGCGCAGCAGGTTACTAGTGATGATAATAGCTTTAGTGTGGGTAAACACACGATTGCAGTTACCAACAACAAAACCATAAATGAAACTGATTGGTCAGATTGCGATGTAGTAATAGAAGCCAGCGGTAAAATGAAAACCACTGAGCTGTTAAATCAATTTTTAGCGCAAGGTGTTAAGCGTGTTGTGGTAACAGCACCAGTAAAAGAAGACGGTATTTTAAATGTAGTAATGGGTGTAAACGATGACCTATATAACCCAAGTGAGCATAAAATTGTTACAGCTGCTTCTTGCACAACTAACTGTTTAGCGCCAATAGTAAAAGTACTGCAAGAAAAAGTGGGCATTAAACACGGCTCAATGACTACTATTCACGACATTACTAATACCCAAACGATTATTGATGCCCCTCATAAAGATTTACGCCGTGCGCGTTCGTGCGGTACTAGTTTAATTCCTACTACAACCGGTAGTGCAACGGCTATTACGCATATTTTCCCTGAGCTTAAGGGGAAATTAAACGGCCATGCTGTGCGTGTACCTCTTACTAACGCATCCATTACTGATTGTGTTTTTGAACTTGAGCGCGGTGTTACACAAGATGAAGTAAACACTTGGTTTAAAAATGCTGCAAATAACGAGCTAAAAGACATTTTAGGCTACGAAGAAAGACCGCTTGTATCTATAGATTATAAAACAGATCCACGTAGCTGCACCATAGACGCGCTTTCAACTATGGTAATTAACAATACTCAGCTTAAATTATATGCTTGGTATGATAACGAGTGGGGTTATGCAAATCGTACGGCTGAGCTAATGCTTAAAGTTGCACAAAGTGATGTGGTTTAATCTCGTTTAAAAAGGTTTAAATTCATGCTTGCGGAGTTAGCTAATTTACCAAGTTCTATAAAACAATATTTAATAATTACCGGTAATTACTGGGCATTTACTTTAACTGATGGTGCACTGCGCATGCTGGTGGTGCTGTACTTTCATCAGTTGGGATATGGCGCATTTGCGATAGCCATGTTGTTTTTGTTTTATGAAATTTTTGGCGTAATCACCAATTTAGTAGGTGGATGGCTTGGGGCATATTTAGGGTTAAACAAAACCATGAATGTAGGGCTTGGGCTGCAGCTTGTAGCTTTAGCTATGCTTTGCGTGCCTGGGGATTGGCTAACCGTTGCCTATGTTATGGCAGCGCAAGCACTGAGTGGCATAGCAAAAGACTTAAATAAAATGAGTGCAAAGAGCGCCATTAAGTATTTAGTACCGCAAAACAATGCAGGGCAAAGCCAATTATATAAATGGATTGCCATACTTACGGGCTCTAAAAATGCTTTAAAAGGGGTGGGCTTTTTTTTAGGCGGCTTATTACTAACTGTATTTGGTTTTGTGGGGGCATTAATAAGTCTAATTATTTTACTTAGTGTTGCGTGGGTTATTAGTTTAATTTTTTTAAAAGGCGATATTGGTAAAGCTAAAAACAAACCTAAGTTTAAAGAATTATTTTCTAAATCGCGGGCAATTAACTTACTTAGCGCAGCGCGTTTATGCTTATTTGCGGCGCGCGATGTATGGTTTGTGGTTGCATTGCCGGTTTACTTAGCCGCTCAGTTTAACTGGGATCATTGGTGGGTAAGCGGCTTTATGGCTTTGTGGGTAATTGCGTATGGATTGGTGCAGTCGCAAGCACCGCGTATAACAGGGCAAAGTGATTCAAACTCACATTCAGTCAAAAAAGCGTATTGGTGGGTTGCTCTATTAAGTGGCGTAACTGGCATTTTAGCGTTGTTGATGCAATTTGATGTAGCGGTACATTTTACGCTTGTAATCGGCTTACTTATTTTTGGTGGTGTATTTGCTGTAAATTCATCGCTGCATAGTTACTTAATAGTAAGTTTTGCTAAAAACGATGGGGTGTCGCTCGACGTTGGCTTTTATTATATGGCCAATGCGATAGGGCGTTTGCTTGGTACGGTGCTTTCTGGCTGGGTTTTTCAAGTATATGGGCTTAGTGCGTGTTTATGGGTAAGTGTATGTTTATTAATTGCAGCCTCAATTACAACGGCACGTTTGGCTAAACTTTAAAAAACTCAACGTATTGTATTAAATTCAATTTGTTTAACGATATTCATAGCTTCATTGATTAGATCTACTAAACTGTATCAGTAGTTTTAATTTAAAGGGTGTGATGAATGCGAGAAATATCGTTAGCAAAAAAGTTACTCTGGCTAAGTGTCGGTAGTATATTTATAACTGTACTAGTGCTATCAGGCATTTTGTGGTGGCAGTTATCATCAAGTAATAAGCAGTTAGCGACCAAATCCGAAGAGTACATTATTGTAGAAGTAGAAGAAAAGCTTAATGCTCATGCGGCTGGATACGGAGAAAAAATTGCTGGCTTTATTAATGAAGCTTACCGTGTTCCTTATTCATTAGCGGCATTACTTGGCGATGCAGCAAAACAAAGCACTTTAGACCGAGATACAGTTGTCAGTATAAATAAAGCGGTTTTAGAACAAAACACTCTCTTATCATCTATTTATTCTCAATTTGAACCAAACGCTTTTGATGGGCAAGACTCTCAATATCAACAAGGGTATAAGCATTCAGTAGATAGTGCTGGTACGTTAGAGGTATACATAACTCGCGATCAAAAAGGCATAATTGAACAACAAAAAGTAGCGAATGCCGCCGATAAATACATAACAACGCTTAATGAGTTTGGTATTCGCGAAGCGCAGTGGTATTTGTGCGCAAAAGACACACTTAAGCCTTGTATTATGGAACCGTATTTATACGAAATCCCATCGGGCGATTCGGTAATGCTAACTTCGTTAACCGTGCCTATTTTAAAGTCAGGCCAGTTTATTGGTTTAGCAGGCGTTGATTTAACTCTACCAACCTTTCAAGTAATGACTGAGCAGCTTTCTAAGCAGCTTTACAATGGTCAAGCTAAAGTAACCTTATTAAGTGATTTAGGTTTAGTTGTAGGCAGCAGTCATTATAAATCTAAATTAGGGCGCCCAATTAAAGAGGCTGTTAGTTCTACTATATTTAATGATATTGAAAAGTCTAAAGGGCAAAGCGGTATTTTTAAAACAAATAGTGAATATTTAGTAAATTATCCAATTGATATAAAACTAGCAAACACTCAGTGGTCATTAATCATAGAAGTACCTACAGACCTAGCACTTGCAGGGCCTGAAGCGCTAGAAAAAAACATGCAAGAAACAGCAGCATCACTCGGGTTTATTATTTTAATTACAGGCTTAATAATTGCTGTGGTTGCTTTTGTTATTATGAAATTAGTAATTGCAGGTGTAATAGCGCCGCTACAACAAATTCAACAGCGGGTTGATAACCTCGCAAGTTCTGAGGGTGATTTAACGCATACATTGCATGTTGATAGCCACGCAGAACTTATTGCATTAGCTGGTGGGTTTAATCGATTTTTAGCAAAACTACGTGATTTAATTTCTGAACTAAAAGCGGTGTCTGAGCAAACTAAACAGCAAGGCGAAATAGCACAACACATCGCTATTGATACTAAGCATAATGTTCAATCTCAATTTCAAGAAATTGAAAGTGTGGTAACGGCTATGAACGAAATGAGCGCAACAGCACTCGAAGTCGCCAGAGCATCAGAGCAATCAGCCCAACAAGCCGATGAAATAAATAGCTTGGTAGTAAGTAGTGAGTCGAGCTTATCGTCAGCGATGACAGAAGTTAAAACGATGTCTGAAGAAATTAAAGAAGCCAACCAAGCAGTTGAAAAAGTCGCTTCGCGTAGTAAAGACATTACGCAAATATTAGATGTAATTCGTACTATTTCAGAACAAACAAACTTACTTGCACTTAACGCAGCCATTGAAGCTGCGCGCGCTGGTGAGCATGGGCGAGGCTTTGCCGTTGTTGCTGATGAAGTACGTGCACTTGCTTCTAAAACGCGTTCATCAACAGATGACATAAGCCAGTTAATTGATAGTTTACTATCTGAAGTAGGTAACGCATCTACCGTTATTGAAAAAGGCGTAGTACGTGCACAAAATGCCGTTGATGAAACATCTGTAGCTTTTGATGCTCTGCACAGTGTTGTAGTTAAAGTTGATGAAATAACCAATCAAATTACACATATTGCCACCGCTGCCGAAGAGCAAAGCTTAGTGACTGAAGAAATAAACCGTAATTTAACGCTTATATCTGATGCCGCATCGCAACTTGCTGACTTATCTACACAAGCAGGGGATAGCAGCGAAGCGCTTAATGCACTTGTTGCCCAGCAAGATAATGAGCTAAATAAGCTTAAAACGTAACTTATAAATTAAGTTTTAAGCACAAAAAAATGGCCAGTTAATACTGGCCATTTTTATTTAGTAAAATAAGTATAACTTGTTGAGAATGCGCGATAACTGCTATTTATAACTTTTTAATCAACATAAACATTTGGTTGATCATTGGCTCAGCAAATTGCTCTACATTAGGACGATTAAAATAACCGCGTAAACCTGTAAATTGCACCTGAAAAAAGCGCGCATATTCAACAGCGGTCAACGTATTACTTAACTCACCTTTGTTTATTGCTTGTGTAAACAACTGCGTTAAATAAGCTTCAAATTGAGCTGTTAAATCTAAGCTTAACTCGTATAGGTTTGAGTCTTTTTCTGCAAACTCGCTGTTTGCTTTAACCAGCATACAAATAGCGCTTGGGCTGTAATCTTTTGTTTTAATTACCACGTTTTCAACAAACGCACGTAATCCACCAAGTACTGTATCGGCACTTGATAAAAACCCCTCTATTTGGGTTTTCATTTGTACTGTGTAATCTTTCAGCGATTCGCAGTATAGACCTTCTTTAGAGCCAAACGCAGAGTAAATACTACCGGGGCGCATATTAACGGCTTCTTGTAAGTCACGCGTTGAGGTTGCATGAAAACCTTTTTGCCAAAATAGCTGGCTAGCAACGCGAACTACATTATCGCGTTCAAATTTAACCTTATTAGCCATATCATTCTCAATTAATTTGAACATTTGCTCAATTTTAACTTGAACAGTCGCTCAAAATCAAATGCTATGTGTCTCGAAGTTACTTAAAACTATTAATTATTAGGAGCTAACCATGGCCGAATTTACTTTATACACTCAAGAAAACGCACCAGAAGAAGCAAAACCGTTACTAGCTGATTCAGTAGCAGCATTTGGTATGCTTCCTAACTTACATGCAGTAATGGCTGAAGCACCAACATTACTTAAAGGTTACCAAGTACTGCATGAGTTGTTTCAAAAAACATCATTCAACGCAGAAGAGCTAACAGTAGTATGGCAATCAATTAACGTAGAGCACGACTGTCATTACTGTGTTCCTGCTCACAGTGGTATTGCAGCGGCAATGAAGGTAGATCAAGGTATTGTTGACGCACTTGTTAACAAAACACCACTTGAAAACCCTAAGCTAGAAACTCTTCGTGAAACTACACTTGCAATGACACGTGAACGTGGCGTGATCAGCGATGAGCAAATCGAAAAATTCTTTGCCGCAGGTTACGCTAAGCAACAGCTACTTGAAATTATTGTAGGCTTGTCTCAAAAAGTAATGAGCAACTACACTAATCACCTTGCTGATACACCAGTAGACGCGCCATTTAAAAAATACGTAAAATAAATACGGTTTTATAAATGACAAAAGGCAGCCTAGGCTGCCTTTTGTGCTTTTAAATCACAGCTATTTAAACTTAACCGTTTTTGTACTGCGTGTATAAATACGTTGTTCGGGCTTTGTCCACTCACCCTTTTTTAAATAAGAGGTCGATACAATAAATTTATCGTCTTTTAGTTCACTCATTGATTTAACCTTTGTAATATCATCTTGGCTACCAGTTACATCTTCATAAGCTACAAATTGAGTGGGGCTGAGGACTTTCATAGCCCCTTTAGTATAAAATCCTGCGGTTGTGAAATAGTAAAATACCAAAGACTCTTTTTTACTGTCGTAAAAAATCATCGACTCGCCGCCATACTCACCTTCATTAATAGAGTGCTTGGTATGTATCGCTTTACCGTTTAAAGCACGCTCCCAACGGCCAACATCTTGTATTTTTTTAGCACCTTCAGGTACTTTAAAGTCAGCCTGCCAAGTTCCTAAATAGGGCTTAAATACGGCAAGTTCTTTATCAAGGTTGGTGAATGTATCGGATGCATAGCTATTAAATGTTGATAAGCATAAGACTAAGAATATCGCTTTAAAATATGTCATAATTTGGCTCTTGTTTTTGTAATACCAATGCCAAGTATAGGCGATAATTAATTGATAAAGAAAATATTAATCACATTCTCATTACTTTATTTAGCCGCCATTTGGCTGGCTTACCTACTGCAATACTTACCTGTTTATATACCAATATATGTACCTGGTTATATAAGTGTATTAAGTGCTATCACTTTTTTAATGTACGCGTGGGATAAGCGACAAGCTAAGCGCTCTTCACATAAAAAAGTAAATCGTACGCCAGAGCGCACACTGCAACTACTTGCATTATTTGGAGGATGGCCGGGGGCATTACTTGCTCAACAATTACTTCGCCATAAATCGCAAAAGCGACGTTTTATAGTGATGTTGTGGTTATGTATTTTAATTAATGTAGGATGCAGTATTATCGCTATTTATTTTCCAGATTTATTGTTAGGTTAAAGTATAAATAGGAAAAGGACTTTTTATGACTAATACAAGATCGGCTGGCGTGACCTTAACGCTTATTTTATTTTTATTAATACCATTGCAAGGATGTGCAGACATGTTTGGGTTTTTTAATAAACAAAACGTTACGTTGTCGTTGCCTGTAAAAGGCAGACTATTAAATAATGGTGAGCCCCAACAGGGCGTTAAAGTAACAAGAGAGCTGATTTACGGTGATACTTATATTGATGAAGCCATAAGTGATAACAATGGTTACTTTTATTTCGATAATAAAACAATACGTAGTTCAAAGCCTTCAAACATGTTTTTTAATAGCTCTTTGCTACAGAGTATTTATATTGGAAACAAAAAAGATGAAGATTCAATCTTGTGGTATACCACAATACAGTTCACCGAAGAGCAAGCACTGCTATCTGATATATTAAATAACTTTGAATGCGAGCTTGGTGAAGAGGCTACAACGTACGATATACCGATAAAAAATACGGGTCAATTTTATACAGTTTATACGCGTTGTAATACCAATTCGCTTAATTAAGTGGTCTATTTTGAGGGCTGAAAAACGTGTTGATAGCTAGGCAAAAAATTCGCTATTTAGTTGTTCTAAATGAGAGTTTTTTAACGCAGGTAGCGACACGTTTAGCCCCACAAAATGATTAAGTATTATTGCGGATTGGTATAAGTTATAGAAATTAGTGAGAAGTTTGATAAAGCCACTAATGTTCATCTATTAGTGGCTTTAATATGATGATTAACGTTTTAACTGTGCTTCTTTTTGGTTTAGTAAACGAATTATAGGGTTTTGCTCTAATATTTTACTTTTCAAAATATAACCAATAATTAGTCCAGCTATAAAGCCACCAATATGTGCACCATAATCAATGTCATCAGGGCCTGTTACTGCACCAAAAATGTTAAATCCTAATCAAATAGCAAAAAACCATACCGCAGAAAGTTTCTTCTGATAAATTACAAACATAAAAGTAAGGCTTGCGTGCCTAAACCACATCAGATACATGCCAAATAAACCGGCTATCGCACCACTGGCACCCATGCCTGGAATATTCGACATAGGGTTTACAATGTAGCTAGCAAATGATGCGAGTAGACCACAGGCCAAGTACCATAACAAAAAGCGCTTGTGTCCTAAAACATCTTCTAAGTTATCGCCAACGATATATAAAAAGTACATATTGCCAACTAGATACATTATGGAACCATGTAAAAATACGCAAGTTAATACAGTCCATAGCTCATTACCTTTACTTAAATCTGCAGGTGTCATGGCAAAGTTATCAATGACGTAGCTAAATGAGCTCGGGTTTAAAAAGTAAAGTGCAAAAATCAGTGTGTTTAAGACAATAAGACCGCGAGTTACCCAGGGGGTCTTTTGTGGCTGAATATTATATTCAACAGGCATTTGCGTTAAAAATTGGAACAAGTAAGTTTTCCAACTTACTTTTTGATTTAGCTCGCCTAAACTCGCTTTTATTTCAGGGCTATTTTCAACACTTTCAAGCTCATCTTTATCAATCCATGTGCCATCGCAGTGTCTACAAACATCTATTTCGGTATGAAAAGCCTCAAGTAAGTGAAAACGTTCCAAGCTTTTTTTACAATCAGGGCAGTCAAGCTCAGAAATTCCTAATAGTTCACCAAAGTGAGTTTCAAATTTATCACCTTCAGGGCCTTCATTTATTTCGGAAATCATCCGATTTACTTCATTTTTTTCGAACCATAAGCCACCGCATTCACAGCAAATATCTATTTCTTCGCCTTGATAATTGGTTACTTCTAATGGATGGTCTTTACAATGTGGGCAGCTCTTAGTTGGCATTTTCTAGCTCCTTTAACGAACCAACAGAAATGTCATTCTGCTGTAATTCCATTTTTAATGGTTTAGCGCTATTTTTAGTGCGGGTAGCGTTTGAGTTTTAATTGAGTCTGTTATTTTTGCTAATTCGATAGAAGCCTGCTTAGCAGACATTTTTCTTTCTATTGCGGCATTAATGATAAAATCAGCTCGAGAATAAAACCGACGTATTTTAGTCAAAAATTCACTTGGTGTTTCAAGCGTAGTAGGCGAAAACTGCATGGTTTTCCATATGTACTGCTCAAGTGTGGGTTTAAAAAATTCCATTTCTGATTTTGGCGGGCTCTTCGCTAAGCGTTCTGCATACTTAGCTACCGTATTTGCGTTATCATTAACTTCGTCATAGAGCGATGTACGCAAATAGTAGTTATCTTCCATTTTGCTAAATGAATCGAACTTAAGCGCTTGTTCTAAACCGCTTTGAGCAGCCAAATAAACACCAAATACGGTAGAAATAACCATAAAAAATTGATTTAACCAAAAACCAGTACTTTTGAGCTCTTTATGATCGACCTTTTTAAGCGCACAAGAATACTTAAAAATTAACCAGTTGCAATGCTACTATCCGTATTGAATATACTTTTTTACGTTTCGACCTGCATGTACATGCAGACGTAAACTTTACTCATTTCCTAAGGAGAGTGGGTAATGAATCTTTAGTAATTATACTTTAAGTGCACAACTACTAAAATCCCCATATCAAAACCGTTAAAGGTTTCAATTGATTACTTTGTGATTAAAAATAAAACAAGCAGCCATGGCTCTTCCTCATTTAACAGTTAAAGCAAATAAGAATTCTGTGCTAGAAAAGCTATGTTTTGCTCATGAGGTAAGTATATTGGTATATATAAAATTGATAATACTAAGTTATGGCTAATTAGTTTTTATTTTAAATATATAACAAAGGTCATTCTTGAAAAATACTTTCAACCTTTGAATTTAAAAATACTGCACCGTTTTGTGTTTTGCCTAAATGGTCGTCTTTATTATAAATAGGGCAGCTTTTCAGTGATAAACAGCCACATCCTATGCAGCTGTCTACCTTGTCTCGCAAACGCTGCATATACGCTATTCGCTCGTCCAGCTGTGCTTGCCATTGCTTTGAAAGGGCTGCCCAATCTTTTTGCGTGGGTGTGCGCTGATCAGGTAATGTTGCCAGTGTTTGTTTAATTTCATCAAGGGTTATTCCCATTGCTTGTGCGGCTTTTATTACCGCTATACGGCGCAGTACATCTTTTTTATAGCGGCGTTGATTGCCGCCATTTCGCCAGCTACGTATTAGTCCTTTGGTTTCATAAAAATGCAGGGTTGATACTTTTACGCCGCTACGCTTTGCTACATAACCCACGGTTAAGTTGGCCTCAGTTAGTTTTTTTTGATCTATTGGCATTATTTTTATTTTCCGTTTGACCTCAATATAACTTGAGGTTTTAAGCTTCTTTCAACATTAAAAAAGGAGCTAACTAAATGCAACAAAAACTTGAGCGTAGCACTGTTATTATTTATTCAAGCGCACGCAAAAATGGTAATACACAGGCGCACGTTAATGGATTTGCAGAGCAAAATAATGTGCGTGTAATATGCTTAGATGATTATAAAATTGCGCCGTACTGCTATAACAAAAACTATAAAAATGATGATTTTTACGCTGTGTTTGAAGCACTTTTAAAATATGATCATTGGGTGTTCGCGTCTCCTGTTTATTGATAAAGCACCACGGTACAAATGAAATTATTTATCGATAGAATAACCGATTATATGGACGATGAAGCATTAAAACCTAAGCTTCGTAGTTTACGTAGTAAGCATTTTTCAGTGCTTTCTAATGCGTCATCAAGTGAAGCCCCCGCCTGTTTTGTAGAGCAGTTTAAAAATACGTTTAGTTATTTAGGTATGCAGTTTATTAACCACAGCCATAAAAGTACCCAAAAGGTTGCTTAAATTGCAGCCTTTTTTGGTTGTCTCTGGTAGTTTAGTAATAATCTTAAAAAACACAGGATTGTTTTATGAAATATTTACTATTGTTAGTGCTGCTTTTTAGCCCTTTAATATATGCAACAGAGCAACCAATTAAGGGGGATGGTAATTATTACAATGTACCCGAGCATGATGAAATTAATGACGCTACGGTATTTAAAATAGCATTTGATGTTGCTGATGGCGCTGAAAAAGGCGCGCAAAATAATTCAATAAATTCGCTAGCGCGTTTTATTAACATGCATTTAGCGCATGGCGTAAAGCCTGAAAACATACAACTTGCATTAGTTGTGCACGGCAGCGCAAGTGTTGATGTGTTAGCTAATAGCGAATATAAAAAACGCTTTAACGTTGACAATAAAAATCAAGCGTTAATTGAGCAGCTACTAGAAAACAACACTAAAGTGTATGTTTGCGGGCAATCTGCTACTCACTTTAAAGTAACGCCAGCGCTTTTAATTGAGGGTGTAAAGATGTCGCTTTCAGCTATGACCGCTCACGCACAACTTCAACAGCAAGGCTATACGCTCAATCCATTTTAATGACTCAAATAATAAAAAACATTCTCTGCTTTGGGGATTCAAATACATGGGGCTTAAACCCTGTAACGGGTAAACGTTTTGATGAAAATACCCGTTGGACATCACTTTTAAATAAAAACTTAGGGTGTGGTTTTAACGTAATAGAGGCAGGGCAACCTAATCGCACGTTAGTGCATAATCCCCCGTTTGACGTTGTGCTCAATGGTGTTAGCTATTTAAAACCTTATTTGGATAAGCATGATCTCGACTTTATTATTATAGCTCTTGGTACAAACGATCTTAAAAAACGTTTTAATTTAACACCTAGTTTAATAGCAGATGGCTTGAATGATTTAATTAACTCAATACACTTTTATTATCAGCAAGGTAGTACTTTAAAATCCCCTAAGATTATTATTGCTAGCCCACCTAAAATAAGAATTACCGGGCAGTATTCACGTATTTATGAAGAGGCTGATACAAAAGCAACAAAGCTCTCTAGTGCATTTAAAAGCGTTGCAGCTAATAATAAGTGCGCTTTTATTGATTTTAACTCGTTCATTAGCATAACAGATGGTGATGGGATTCATTTTGATGATATCCAACATTTGGCAATAGGCTTTAAAATAGCGCAATTGGTTCAAAATTTACTCAATAATTGTTAAATCTATCGTAACTATTCACCAAGACAAATTATTTTCTAAGGATCTTTTTTAGCTAT
>NZ_WTKZ01000046.1:0-32620 GCF_011378805.1 Pseudoalteromonas sp. Z9A6 | reverse complement strand
GTGCTAGATATTTAGCAACTTAGGCTGACACAGAATTCTGAACGCCCTCGATTTTTTTGGTTTGGTATTTGTTGACGTATTTAAAGGCGTGTTAAGAATAGCTATGTCTGCGCTATCGAGTATAAATTGTGTATCTGACCAATGTAGTAATTCTATCTTTCCATCTTGCTGCTCTACAAGCGCAGTACAGCTCTCAATCCAATCACCATCGTTACAGTACATAATACCGTCATCCACTTTAATTTTGGGATGGTGAATGTGTCCACAAATAATACCGTCTACGTTTTGTTTTTTAGCTTCATGAACTGCGGCATCTTCAAAGGCACTAATCGCTTCTCGAGCTTTGTGTACCCGAGCTTTTATCCATGATGCAAGCGAGTAGTAGTTACCACCAAATATTTTACGTATACGATTGGTCCAGCGATTTAAAAATAATAAAAAGTCGTATCCTGCATCCCCCGCAATACTAACAAGTTTGTTATAACGAGTCGCTGAATCAAAGTCGTCGCCGTGTATAATTAAAAACCGTTTATTAGCTTTAGTGGTGTGAATAAACTGCTGGTGGATTTCAACACCAAATAATGTTTGATTTATATAGTTTCTAAACGCTTCATCATGATTACCGGGAATATAAATGACACGTGTACCGCTAGCTGCTTTTGTCTGTATGCAGTTTAATACTTCATAATGAGAAGGGTGCCAATAAAACTGTCGCTTCATTGACCATAAGTCAATAATATCACCCACTAAATAAAGTGTGTCGGATTCTACCGAGTTTAAAAAATCAAGTAAGTAATCAGCTTTACAATCTTTGTAACCTAAATGAACATCAGATATCCAAATGGCTGGATAATGTTGTTTTTTACGCAGTTGATTGTTTGTCATGCCCGTCATCCATAGTGTAATAATTAAACACTGTAGATAAATCTAATGACACTTATGAGACACTTTAGCGAAGCCTCCATGACAATTTATACCAAGGCACGTAATTAAATGATTTCTACAAAGCTAGGAAAGGTGAGTCATTGAGCAGCTATTATTACGCATTGCTATTAATCGAGCATAAAAAAGGCCGCATTTTAAATGCGGCCTTTTAGTCTATTTTGAGCGTGCGTGTTATTAACCTTTAACAGCCGCTTTAATTGCATCAATTGCAGTGTCAATATCAATCATTAGCTTTTCACCGGTGCGGCGGTTTTTAAGCTCAACTTTATTCTCGTCAAGGTTACGCTCACCAATCACCAGCGTAAATGGTACACCAATTAGCTCCATGTCATTAAACATAACACCAGGGCGCTCTTTACGGTCATCAAATAACACATCAAGACCGGCATCTTTTAAACCTTGGTAAAGGTTATTTGCAATATCAGGAATACGATGCGATTTGTGCATGTTCATTGGAACAATTGCTAAATCGAATGGCGCGATTGATTTTGGCCAAATGATCCCGTATTGATCGTTGTTTTGTTCAATAGCAGCAGCAACAATACGTGAAACACCAATACCGTAACAACCCATGGTCATGGTTTGGTTTTTACCGCCTTCGTTTAATACTCCCGCTTTCATCGCTTCTGAGTACTTGGTACCAAGTTGGAATATATGACCTACTTCAATACCGCGTTTAATTTGTAAAACGCCTTGGCCACATGGGCTCATATCGCCTTCAACAATATTACGAATATCAGCAACTTCGTAATCAGTTACGTCACGATCCCAGTTAATACCGCTGTAATGCTCGTCGTCTTTATTAGCACCGGCAACAAAATCAGCAAGGATATTAGCGGCTCTATCAACAATAATAGGCATAGATAAGCCGACCGGGCCTAAGGAGCCAGGTTTTGCACCAATAGCAGCAACAATATCTGCCTCTGTTGCCATTTCAAGCGGAGAGTCTACTAATGGGTGCTTTTCAGCTTTTAATTCATTTAAATCATGATCGCCACGAAGTACAAGCGCCACTAAACCACGTGCATCGTTTTCATCAGGTGCACCGTAAACAATTAAGGTTTTAACACCACGATGAGGTTTTACACCGTAATGCTTTTTAAGCTCATTAATTGTTTTAGCGTCAGGAGTAGGGAATGCTTTTAACTCTTTACTTGCTTCTGGGCGTGGATCGTTTGGCGCTAGTGCTTCTGCTTTTTCAATATTAGCTGCGTAATCACTGCCATCACTAAATGCAATTGCATCTTCGCCTGACTCAGCAAGTACATGAAACTCGTGAGATAAGCTACCACCAATAGACCCAGTATCAGCAAGTACAGGGCGGTAATCAAGGCCTAAACGCTCAAAAATGTTACAGTATGCTTTGTGCATCGCTTGATAAGTTGCATCTAAACACTCTTCACTTAAGTGAAAAGAGTAGGCATCTTTCATTGTAAATTCACGAGCTCGCATAACACCAAAGCGAGGGCGACGTTCGTCGCGTACTTTAGTTTGTACTTGATATAAAGTAACAGGTAACTGCTTGTAGCTGCTTATTTCTTTACGTACGAAATCAGTTATTACTTCTTCGTGTGTTGGACCAAGTGCAAACGTACGGTTATGACGGTCTGTGAAGCGCATAAGCTCAGGACCAAATTCATTCCAACGGCCAGACTCTTCCCACAAGTCAGCGGGTTGAATAACAGGCATTAGCATTTCAATGGCGCCAGCTTTGTCCATTTCTTCACGTACAATGTTTTCTACTTTACGTAGCACACGTAAACCAGAGGGTAACCAAGTGTATAAACCCGAAGCGACGCGACGGATCATACCGGCTCTAAGCATTAACTGATGCGATACGATTTCAGCATCTGATGGCGTTTCTTTAAGTGTTGCGAGTATATATTGGCTTGTACGCATGTTTTTTCCGAAATAGAGTAATTATGTTCTTTTAATAGAGCTTAAGTTTAACAGCGGATGCTTTTACACTAAAGCGCTAAGTGAGTTATTTAGTTTTTTTCTATGTTTGTTACTACGTTATGCTCGCCATTGACTTGCCAGCGAATATTATAATTGTACAAAGTCATACCATAGCTTTGCTCGCCGTCTTTTTGTTTTTTATAGGCAGGGCGGGGATCTTGTTTTAAAACATTAGCTATAAAATCATGTAAGTCTGGGTACTGGGTTTGCGCACTAATAAACTCAATTGCTTGAGGGCAAAATTCAACCGTCATCTCGGTTTCTGGACGCGTATCTGCAAAGCCAGCACTGGCGTCAAGCATTGCATCTGAATAGGGTAAGTACGGTTTAATATCGATAATGGGTGTGCCATCAAGTAAATCAATGCCAGCGAGTAATAAACTAAGTTGTCCGTTTTTATACTCAATACCTTCAAGTTTTACTGCGCTCATACCAATCGCGTTGGGTCTAAATGTAGCGCGGGTAGCAAACACACCTTTTCGCTCATTGCCACCTAAACGTGGTGGGCGCACCATGGCAGAATAACCTTTATCGGCCGTTTCATGAAAACGAAATAACAACCAAACATGAGTAAATTCATCTAAACCACGTACAAACTCTTCGCGATTAAAATCAGGTGCAAAAATAAGTTTTGCCTTGGCTTGTGGCACTAAACGAGGCTGCCTAGGTATAGCAAACTTTTGTTTATAAGGAGATTCAATGTGGCCAATAGCCGAAATGGTATAATCGCTCATAGTACTCGGGTACAAATAAAATAGAGCGCTATTCTACCTGCATTTAGTATTTATGGCATTAGTGTAAGTAAGTTTATTGTTTATAGACCAAGCGGTTTAAAATCACTTATTAGACTGAGTGGTTTATATTTTGTATTAATATATTTAAAAAGGACCTAAAACAAAAAAGGGCAAGCTCTTAAGCTTACCCTTTCAAACATGTTAAAGATTAATTAAAACATGTATTGAACTGATACAGATGCTACATCCATGTCTGGATCAATATCGTCATCAAGTTTGTAGCGTTCGTACTCTAAACGAAACTGTACATTTGTTGTAAGTGCGTATTCAATACCCGCACCGTAAAATGCATCACCACCATCTGTAGACGCTGTTACACCACCTACTGGTAAATCTTGTGTGTAATCTGCATCCCACTCAAGCCAACCACCTTTTGCGTATACAGAAAAGCTCTCTGTTATTGGGTAGCCCAAACGTGCGGCAAGCGATACGCCATCAATTTCAGCTTTGCTGTCAATATCACTTACTTCATCAAAGTTTTGATAAGCAAGTTCTAAGCTTAGGTATTCGTTAAACTGAGTACCAATATAGCCTTTAAGCATTTGTGCATCGTCGTCAAAGTCAGTGTCGTTGTCACTGTCTTCAAATTCAAAAGAATATTGACCGTAACCGATACCAGTATAAATACGTGGAGAATCGAAATCAGAAATGTCAGCGTGTGCTGCAGAGTTAAAACCCAGTGTTGCTAGTGCAATAGCTGAAAGAGAAAGTGTTTTAATCATTGAATAGCTCCTTTACAAAAAATAATCAAATGCTTGATTTCATTAATCAAACTTCAATTATCTACTTGCAGCGAGCGTGCCAATATTAAAATGGATTAAAAACACGCCATAATTAGTTCTTTTGTATTGGTTTTTGTGTTATTTAGCGTGTTTTATAATCAAAGTGAACTTTTGTGTAATCGTGTACTCTAAAATAAGTTGTATGTTTTACATAGTATAATGAGTTTTTTACATAGCCTTACTCTATTTAAATTACTAATTAGACTTCATGAAGCAAGTTTTCTGTTTCAATTGCTATTTCTTTCATTTTTATAGCGTAATTTTCTAATTTAATGTCTTCATCGGTCACAGCTTTAAACGAAGGCACTTCTATTGGGTAGCCCGTTTCATCCATTGCAATAAAACTGATAACACAATGGTTTGTTTCAACCATATTTTGCGTTTTTGGATCGCCACACCTAACTTGAATAAATATTTGCATGCTACTTCTACCCGTATGGGCAATTTTAGCTTCTACTTCGACTATTTGACCCACTAAAATAGGGCGTCTAAATTTAACACCCGCAACCGAAACAGTTACGCAGTAATGACCACTCCAACCTGCAGCGCACGCATAACCTGCTTGGTCAATCCACTTCATGACGGCCCCACCATGAACTTTACCACCAAAATTAACATCAGTAGGCTCTGCTAAAAAACGAAAAATAACTTTTGACGACGGCATAAATAACACTCTTATTATTAAAACTACTATTAGCATAACGTAAAAAAGGGGCCGAAGCCCCTGCAATTTAGGATATGTTTATAAGTTATATGTAAAAAACGTAGTTATATAGCTATACAGCGCATAATTTAGTTACATATTAGGATAGTTTGGCCCACCTGCACCTTCAGGTGTTACCCATGTAATGTTTTGGCTTGGGTCTTTAATATCGCAGGTTTTACAGTGCACACAGTTTTGGGCATTAATAACAAACTCTTTATTGCCTGCAATTTCTTGTACTTCGTAAACACCTGCTGGGCAATAACGTTGTGCGGGTTCATCAAATTTGACTAAATTTACGTTAATAGGAATTGACGCATCTTTAAGCTTTAAATGACACGGCTGTGATTCTTCGTGGTTAGTATTTGATAAAAACACACTTGAGAGTTTATCAAAGCTAAGGTGTCCATCTGGTTTTGGATATGCAATTTTGTCAGCGGCGTTAGCATCAACAAGGGTAGAGTGATCGGGCGTATTATCTTTAAACGTAAAGGGTAAAGCGCCATTAAAGATGTTTTGATCAAGCGTATTGTACGCACCACCTAAAAATTTACCGAGTTTGTGCATAGCAGGGCCAAAGTTACGAGATTGATATAACTCTTTATATGCCCACGATTGCTCAAACGCAGTTTGATAATGAGTTAAATCGGTATTTGCTAACTCATTTTTCAGTGCTTCAAAAATAACTTCAGCAGCAATCATTCCCGATTTCATTGCGGTGTGATTACCTTTAATTTTTGCAAAATTAAGTGTGCCTGCATCACACCCTACAAGTAAACCACCAGCAAAATGCATTTTTGGTAATGAATGCAAGCCACCTTTAGCAATAGCACGCGCACCGTAAGCAATACGTTCAGCGCCTTCAAGTACGTTTTTAAATACAGGATGGTGCTTCATTCGCTGAAACTCATCGAACGGGCTCAAATGTGGGTTTGAGTAATTTAAATCAACAATTAAACCAACAACAACTTGATTGTTTTCACTGTGATACATAAATGCACCACCATTAGTATCGCCGCTAAGTGGCCAACCTGTACCATGAACTACCTTGCCAAGCTCATGTTTACTTTCATCTATTTGCCAGATTTCTTTAAAGCCTAAACCGTAATGCTGCGGTGATGAATCTGCATCAAGTGCAAACTCATTAATTAGCTGCTTACCTAAATGACCTCGGCAACCTTCGGCAAAAATAGTGTATTTTGCACGAAGCTCCATGCCTGGCATGTAACCGTCTTTTTCATTGCCATCTTTGTCTACACCCATATCGCCAGTAATAATGCCTTTTACTGCTTCATCTTCAATTATTAAAGAGTGTGCGCTAAATCCTGGAAATATCTCTACGCCTAAGCTCTCAGCTTGCTCTGCAAGCCATCGACATACATTGCCCATAGATACAATGAAGTTACCATCATTATGAAATGTTTTTGGTGTAGCAAAGTGGGGGATTGATGTCGCTTTTTGCTCGTTATTAAACCAATAAATTTCATCATTAGTTACTTTGGTTGTAACCGGTGCGCCAAGCTCTTGCCAATTAGGTAGTAGTTCATCCAAAGCTTTGGTTTCAAAAACAGCACCAGAGAGTACATGTGCTCCTACTTCAGAACCTTTTTCGACTACGCAAATCATGCACTCTTGTTGTTTTTCTTGTGCTAATTGCGCGAGTTTAATTGCACTTGAAAGCCCAGCAGGGCCTGCACCAACAATTACTACATCAAATTCCATGGTTTCACGTTCGACCATAATAACCTCTTTATCTATGACGGACTTATTTGAATGTTTACTACGCATTTAAATAAGGTGTACAGCCTATTTATAACCTTGCAAATTAAACGTTACAGACTGTGAATAGTTAAAGGTTATTTTAGGTTGACGTTTACGTCAACAGGAAGTAGTCTAATTTCATAAAATAAATAGGTTGACGTGCACGTTACCTTGTAGGTTTAAATAATTATGGAGTTCCTATGAAAGTTCTCGTACCAATAAAAAGAGTGATTGATTACAACGTAAAAGCACGCGTTAAAAGTGATAACAGCGACGTTGATTTAACCAACGTTAAAATGGCAATGAACCCGTTTTGTGAGATTGCTATAGAAGAAGCAATTCGCCTTAAAGAAGCCGGTACCGCCACTGAGGTGGTTGCCGTAACTATTGGTCCAAAAGCATCACAAGAACAATTACGCACAGCATTAGCATTGGGCGCTGACAAAGCCATTCACATCGAAAACGATGAAAAGCTCGAGTCACTTCATATTGCAAAACTACTCGCTAAAATTGTAGAGCAAGAAACGCCTGAACTTGTCATTTTAGGTAAGCAGTCAATTGACTCAGATAATAATCAAACAGGTCAAATGCTTGCTGCATTAACTAATCGCGGGCAGGGTACATTTGCATCAAAAGTAGTTATTGAAAATGGCAAAGTAAACGTAACACGCGAAGTTGATGGCGGGCTGCAAACGGTAGCACTTAATTTACCGGCAGTTGTTACAACTGATTTACGCTTAAATGAGCCTCGCTACGCATCACTGCCAAATATTATGAAAGCCAAACGTAAGCCGCTTGAAGTAATAGCAACAGATTCGCTTGGTGTTGATTTAACACCGCGTATGCAATTAATAAGTGTAGAAGAGCCAGCTAAACGCAACGCAGGAATTATTGTAGAAGACGTAGCGCAGCTTGTAGAAAAATTAAAAACAGAGGCAAAGGTGATTTAAATGAAAACACTCGTAATTGCAGAGCACGACAACGGTGCCTTAAAACCAGAAACCTCAAAAACTATTAACGCCGCAGTAAAAATGGGTTTTCCTATTGATGTACTAATTGCAGGTAACAACTTAAGCGCAATGAGCTCACAAGTGGCCAGCATTGATGGCGTAGCTAATGTTTTGGTTGCCGATAATGTCGTTTATGAACATCAGTTAGCTGAGAGCATGAGCGATTTAGTTTTATCACTTAGCGACAACTACAGCCACATTGTTGCAAGTGCTACTACAACGGGCAAAAACTTTATGCCACGTGTTGCCGCACTATTAGATGTTGCGCAAATTTCTGAAATTATCGCAGTAGTGGACGCCGATACATTTAAACGTCCAATTTACGCAGGTAATGCAATCGCCACGGTTAAATCACTCGACAGTAAAAAAGTAATTACCGTACGTGCCAGTAGCTTCGATTTACAAGGTGAGCAATCAGCTGTTGCTATAACAAGCATTGATACAGTATCAGATTCACAATTAAGCAGCTTTGTAAGTGTTGAGCAAACCGAATCAGAACGCCCTGAGCTTACAGCAGCTAGTGTGGTCATATCGGGTGGTCGCGGTATGCAAAACGGCGAAAACTTTGCATTACTTAATGGTATTGCCGATAAACTAGGTGCAGCTATTGGTGCATCGCGTGCAGCAGTTGATGCAGGCTTTGTACCTAACGACATGCAAGTAGGGCAAACAGGTAAAATTGTAGCACCTAACTTATATATTGCTGTAGGTATCAGCGGTGCTATTCAGCATTTAGCCGGTATGAAAGACTCAAAAGTAATCGTCGCGATAAATAAAGACCCAGACGCACCTATTTTTCAGGTAGCTGACTACGGTTTAGTGGCTGATTTGTTTGAAGTACTGCCACAGTTAGAGAGTGCTTTATAGCCTTTAAATAAACAAACTTATTCTGGTTGAAAGCCGTGGTGCTCTTTGAGTGCTGCGGCTTTTTTATTCGGTAGATTAAAGACACAAAAAAACCAGCCAATTGGCCGGTTTTTAGTATTTATAAACATCTTACTAAATATTAGTAAGTTGCGCTGCCTTTAGTACGAGGGAAGGCAATAACGTCACGTACGTTGCCCATACCTGTTACATAAGCAACTAAGCGTTCAAAGCCTAAACCAAAGCCTGAGTGCGGCACGCTACCGTATTTACGTAAATCGCGGTACCAGCTGTAATCTTCTTTGTTTAAGCCCATTTCTTCTAGGCGTGCATCAAGCACATCAAGGCGTTCTTCACGTTGTGAACCACCAATGATCTCACCAATACCTGGTGCTACAACGTCCATAGCGGCAACGGTTTTACCGTCTTCGTTTTGGCGCATGTAAAATGCTTTAATGTCACGAGGGTAGTTTTTAATAACTACCGGTGCTTTAAAGTGCTCTTCAGCTAAGTAACGCTCGTGCTCAGATTGTAAATCTACACCCCATTCAACAGCGTACTCAAACTTTTTGCCACAGTTTTTAAGGATTTCTACAGCGTCTGTGTAGTCAACTTGTGCAAAGTCTTTATCTACAAATTCTTCTAAACGCGTAATTGCGGTTTTTTCTACACGTTGTGCAAAAAATTCCATATCATCACGGCGCTCTTCAAGTACGGCTTTAAACACATACTTAAGCATGTTTTCAGCAAGTTTTGCTATGTCTTCTAAATCAGCAAATGCGACTTCTGGCTCTACCATCCAAAATTCTGCAAGGTGGCGAGATGTATTTGAATTCTCTGCACGGAATGTTGGGCCAAACGTGTAAATTTTTGACATTGCAGACGCGTAAGTTTCGCCATTTAACTGGCCAGATACAGTAAGGAATGCTTCTTTACCAAAGAAATCTTCGCTGTAATCAACTTCGCCTTTATCTGTAAGCGGTAAGTTTTGCATATCAAGCGTAGATACACGGAACATTTCGCCAGCGCCTTCACAGTCACTTGCTGTAATAATTGGCGTGCTGATCCAGTAAAAGCCTTGCTCGTGGTAAAAACGGTGAATAGCTTGTGCTAAACAGTTACGTACACGAGTTACCGCGCCAATCATATTTGTACGAGGGCGAAGGTGAGCGTGCTCACGTAAGTACTCAATGCTGTGGCGCTTTGCCGACATTGGGTATGAATCTGGGTTTTCTACCCAACCTAACACAGTCACTGAGTTAGCTTGAATTTCGTAAGATTGACCTTGGCCAGCAGATTGAACTAAAACACCAGTAACCGACACAGAACAACCGGCTGTTAAGCTAGTAACTTCATCATAATTATTCAGTGAATTAGGAACTACCGCTTGAATAGGATCAAAACACGAACCGTCATGAACGGCTAAAAATGAAATTCCTGCTTTTGAATCGCGGCGAGTACGGATCCAGCCCTTAATTGTTACTTGGCTGTCTACCGCAACATTGCCTTTTAATAGCTCTGAAATCGCTAAATGGCTCATCTTCACTCCAATGATATAAGTTGCCTAACTATTTTATTTTAACTGTGCGCAACACTCGGGCATAAATTGCACATAAACGGCGCTGCACTTGAACCATGTATCTTACCTAGTAAAGTTAAATAAAAAAACTATTGTGGGCAACTCTTTAAAAGTTTTTATGCATGCGGTTTATTTTTAAACAGTTTTTAGAGTTTAATTGCCACTATTATGATTTGTTGCTCTGAAATTTAATGATTTTGTGGCATTATTAACATCCAAACTAAATTAATATTTATTCACCCTTAAAAAATCGATGCTATGAAACAAGTTTTTATTTTACGAGGACTACCAGGAAGTGGTAAGTCTTACTACGCGCAAAGCCTTGCTGACGAATTAGGTGGAGCCGACGAAAGTCAGTATCTAATTTGCTCAACTGATGATTACTTTAATAATGAGCAGGGCGAATATCATTTTGATAAATTTAAGTTACCACAATTTCATAATTTAAATTTGGCGCGCTTTATAAATGCACTTGCTCAAGGCATTCCATTGGTGATTGTAGATAACACCAATATTAAAAAGTGGGAATTTATAGCTTACTCTCAAGCTGCCGTTGCTTTAGGTTATCAAGTAAAAGAAGTGATAGTGGGTGAAGTAAAAGACAAAGCTATGCAGCACCTATACGCTAAACGAAACTCACATAATGTGCCGCTAAAAACTATAAGCAAAATGGCCTACATGTTTGAGTGGTAGTGCTTCGAGTTTAGTTAGTAACATACATAGCAATACCTATTAAAAAGCCCATATATGGGCTTTTTTGGTTTATGTAAGTTACAAGGTAATTAAGCTTTTTGTTTATAAACCGCTAATGGGTGCGAGGTACTTAGTGATACATGCACTTCGTCGCCAGGGTTTACCACAACTTCATGGCTTACTCGGCTAGTTACAACCGTAGAGCACGCAAGTTTTACAGCGCACAAGCGGCTGCCACCTTCAAAACGTACCCAAATTACTTCGCCGTTATTGCCAACGCTGCTTTGTACAAGTAACACATCGTCTGGTCGAAGTAGTACATCAACGTCGCCACTTTCACAGTCAACGCCATGAGCGGGCGCATTACCAATTGAGGTAGTGGCTTGTCCTTGGCTAAATTGGCCGCTAATAAAGCTGGCTTCACCTAAAAAGCGTGCCACAAAGCGATTGTTTGGGGTACTAAAACAGCGCTCGGGTGAATCGATTTGCTGAATTTTGCCGTCTTTAAGCACACCAACGCGGTCGCCAACTGAGAGTGCTTCTTCTTGGTCGTGTGTTACCCAAATCGCCGGTACGCCAGCGGCTTTAAGTGCGTTTCTAATATCCCAACGAAGCATGTCTTTAAGGGCGGCATCTAAGTTTGAAAGCGGCTCATCAAGTAATACAAAGTCAGGTTGGTGGGCAAGGGTACGCGCAAGTGCAACGCGTTGCTTTTGTCCGCCAGAAAGCGTTGCTGGTTTTTTATCTCTAAAATCGCTCAACCCAAGTAGGTTTATCCAATACTCAGCAGGGGCTGTATCTTTTAATCTAAAGCAAATGTTTTGCTGTACGGTTAAGTGCGGAAATAACGCAAAATCTTGAAACACCATACCTACACTGCGTTTTTCAGGAGGTAGTGTTAATTTGGGAGTAGCGCGCCATTTCCCCGTGTTTATTTCGCCTTCGCTAATAGGTATAAGGCCAGCAAGGGCTTGTAAAATTGTACTTTTACCACAACCTGTTGGCCCTACAAGCATAAGGATTTCGTTTTCACCCAGCGAAAAGTTTAAATCGCTTACTACGCGGTTACTGCCATAATCTATAGACAACTGACTTACAGATAGCATTGTTTCTTAAATCCTTAATGTTCAAACTGGTTGCGTTTTTCGCCAGACATCATAATAGCTAACCCGCAGGCAGATATCACTACTAACAATAATCCAGGAATAGCGGCGCGACCAAAATAGCCCGCTTCGTATACACGCCATAAATAAGTAGAGAGGGTTTCAAACCCTGTAGGACCAAGTAGTAGCGTGGCTTCGAGTTCGCGCATTGACTCTAAAAACACCAGTGCTGCACCGGCAATAATACCACGCATTGTTAAAGGCAGTGTTATACGAGTAAATACTTCACGTGGGCTTGCCCCTAATACGCGCGCAGACTTTACTAAGCTTGGATCTAAGTGTTCGGTGCTTGTTCTAACAGAGCCTACAGCAAGTGGTAAAAATCGCAGCGTATAAGCAATAATAAGCAATCCCAGTGTTTGATATAAAAACGGCAACTGCAAACCACCGTAAACAAGCGCTGTGCCCATTACTATACCCGGAATACCAAAACCAAAGTAAGTAACACGCTCCATTATACGACCCGCTTTTCCACTCAGTGCGGCATGTGCAACGGGGATCGCAACGATAACGGCTACAATTGCCGCAATACCCGATGCATACGTAGAGTTCCATGCAATATTAAAATCAAATGAGCTAAAACCATCGCGAGCTAACCAAAGCGAAAATATAGCCAAAGGCAAGCCAATAGCGAGTAGTAAAACAGGTGCAAACGTAACAAACATCGCACTTAATTGTAATTTACTTGGAAATAAAATTAACGGGCGACCATGGCGCTCAGGTGCTGTTTTTATTTGTGATTCAACTAAAAGTAAAAAACCGACAATAACCATCAGCTGAAGTGAAAGCATTGCAGCGCGTCCTAATGCAAAGGCATTGTATTCAACGTAAATTACGCGAGTAAAGGTATCTAAGCGCATCATTGCGGGCGTACCAAAGTCAGATAACGTATAAAGCGCGACTAACAATGAGCCTGCTGCAATACCGTTAACTACGCGCGGTAATATAACTTTAAATATACTTTGCGTCATCGACATGCCCAGCGTACGCGCAGCGTTAACCATGCTTGCGTCAAGGCTCAGTAGGGATGAGCGAGTTGTCATCATTACAAACGGGAAGGTATAAAGTGTCATTACAATGGCGGCACCTGTTAGGCCATACATAGATGGTGTTTCTATTCCTGTTAAGGTGTTTATTTCGCCACCGGGGCCAAAAGCAGCATAAAGTGTAAATGCGCCAATATAACTGGGAATTGCCAGTGGGGCTGCAAATACAACCAGCCAGAGCTTTTTAAATGGTAAATGCACATACGCGCTAATAAACGCCAGTGGCACACCAATTAAAATAGATCCGAGTACCGTTAAACCCATTAACGATAACGTGTTACCTAAAATTTGCAGGTTGTGGGTGTCAAACACTGAGCTTGCATCGCTTGCAAGCACAATTAATACATAAACAGGGGTAAGCGCAACAAGCGCTGCAAGCAGCGCCATTGGATAAGAGGCAGGTATTTTCATTACAATACGCCGCTGCTTCGCATCAAATCTATAGTAGGGCGTAAATCAGCTAGCTGTGTTAAATCTACTTTAGGTGGAGAAATATTAGCAAGTGACGGTAAACCCTCAGGTTGGGTAATACCATTTACTAACGGAATTTCGTACGCTTCACTGGCTAAGTAACCTTGTACTTCTTTACTTAGTAAGTAACGCATAAAGTTAGTTGCAAGCGGATCGTCGTTAAGCGCTAATACACCCGATGCATTAACTAAACAGCCCGCATCATTTTGTGTAAATGCTAAATCTAGCTTGGCATCAGGCTTACCTGATTTTAAACGCAAAGTGTAATAGTGATTTGCAAAACCAATATCAACTTCACCGCGTTCAACGCCCATAACAACACCTAGCTCGCCGGCGTATGTTTTAGCACGTTTTTGAACCTTTTTAAGCCACTTAGCGGTTTTGTCATCGCCTTCTAAGATTCGCATTGCGGTTACAAACGATTGAAAAGAAGCGTAGGCGGGCGCCCAACCAATACTTAAATCGCTGTCGGCAATTTCCATAATACTTGTTGGAATTTGATCTTTAGTCAAACGCGACGTGTTATATGGCAATGTACGAATACGGCCAGTTACTGGTGCCCACTCTTTATATCTAAACTGTGGTTGTAACTGAGCAGATAAATCACCTGGGATAGGTTGTGCAAGGCCAGCATCGGTTACTAAACCAATTGCGCCTGAATCAACCGCCCAAAATAAATCAGCCCGGCGAACGCCAGCTTTAGCTTCTGCAACAATGGTATTTGCTAAAGCAGCAGTAGGACCTCGGCGTATACCGAGTTTAAAGTCTGGATTTTTTTTCTGGATTGCTTGTAATACGTTTTCATACAAACCACCTTCGCCTCGGCCTAAATAAAGCGTTAACTCGCCTTTAAGCTTTGGTAAATCGTCAACAGAAACAGGGTTTGCTATATCAGCGGCTAGCGCACGAGAAAAAGGCAGTGGCAATGAGCCAACCACCCCTAACGCGGCTAGGCCTTGAATAAAGGTCCTACGCTTCACTTAAAATACATCCTTACGAGCTTTTTCGGCTTTTTCTATTAAAACCTTAGCGCGGTCTAATTTTGTTTGCATGTCACTGATCACATCGCGTACTTCGTCTACGCTTTTGCTGTTTTTAATGGCCTGTGGCAGTGTTACGTTAAAGTCTTTTTCCAGCACTTCAACTAGTTTTGCATCTTGTTCAATAAGAGTACCTTCAACGCCTTCAAACAGGTGCAGATAAGTATCGTGAACAATTTCAGTTGCTTCATCTCGTAAACGCTCAGCAAATTTAGCTACTACACGGTCTAATTTGTGCTTAATTTCATCAATTGTGGCACTTTGTGTCATTTGAGTTGTAGCGGTTGCTTTTACTGTGTCTAACAAGCCTTTTTGCTGGAATTTTGCAGCAAGCTTAACAGCCCCAAGGCCTTGCCACAAGGCTATGTTCATCGCTTTTTGCTGTTTACGAACTTCCTCAGCAGGCTCTTTATTATCAATGGCCATTTTTACGCCATAAAGACCCTGCCAAATAGAGGCGTATACTGGTACAAAGTTAGTTTCTATTGCGCTGTGAAACTTAACTGATTCCCAATATTCAATTAAATCATCAGTTTTTACAGATTTTGCGCCTTTAGTATCGTAGTCGCTTACCATGGTATCAACTTTGCCTACCATCCATTCTACTTCTTCTGCGTAACTTTTAAGGTTAGCTTGAAGATGATTAACATGCTCGCCAATAGGGCCGTTAGCTAATACTGGTTGAGCCATAAACGCCGAGGCTAGTAAAAGGCTTGCACCTAAAGTTTTGGCTGGTTTAAATAGTAATTTCATAGCAAAGAAGTCCAAAAAGGTAATTGTAAATGATAGACATTATCATATAGCTAATGGTTAACGAGATCAATAACTACAAACTCGCTTAATAGATAAAAACACTAAATGTAGCGGTAGGTTACAGCAAATAGCGCTATAACCTGTATTAGGATTAGTTATTGAGACCGACTATTAAGCGTAATGTTTGCCTTTAATGGCATTATAAATGGCATCACACAGTGTTTTTATACTTGTGTCGTCACTTATATACGGTGGCATAAGGTAAATTAGTTTACCGAATGGGCGTATCCATACACCTTGCTCTACAAAATAAGCCTGAATTTTAGCAACATCAACATTGCCCGCAGCCTCGTTCAGTTCAACAACGCCTATTGCTCCTAAGGTACGCACATTGGCAACCGCATCTAGTTCACTGCATTTATTAAGTTGTTGTAGCTGGGTGTTTAGCTGCTTTATTCGTTGTTGCCAGTTTTTCTCAAGTAATAAATCAATACTTGCGCAGGCCGCTGCACAGGCAAGCGGGTTACCCATAAACGTAGGGCCGTGCATTAAAACACCGGCTTCACCTTCGCTTATGCCAATGGCTATTTTATCACTTGTTATAGTGGCCGATAGCGTCATTGAGCCGCCGGTTAATGCTTTACCAATACACATTATATCGGGCTCTATATTGGCGTGCTCTACAGCAAATAATTTACCTGTACGGCCAAAGCCTGTGGCAATTTCGTCGCAAATTAACAGTACGTTATATTGGGTGCATAATTTACGTACGCAGGCTAAATAATCAGGGTGATAAAAGTTCATACCCCCCGCGTTTTGTACTATTGGCTCAATGATAAAGGCGGCTACTTGGCTGTGGTTTGCTTTAAAGTATTCTTCAAGCTCTTGGGCTTCAGTTTGGTTAAACTCGCTCCCAAATTGACTAACCGGTGCAGGCACAAATACGTGTTCAGGTAAAAATCCTGAATACAAACTATGCATTGAGTTAACTGGGTCGCATACGCTCATGGCTGCAAAGGTGTCGCCATGGTAGCCCTTGTAAGGTGTCATTAATTTTTGTTTTGTTGTAATGCCTTGACTTAACCAATATTGCAGCGCCATTTTTATTGCTACTTCAACACTTACCGATCCGCTGTCGGCTAAAAACACTTTAGTTAAACTAGGCGGCGTTATATTTACTATTTTTTTGCACAGCTCTACTGCGCTGATATGCGTAATACCGCCAAACATAATGTGGCTCATACAGTTGATTTGCTCAATCATGGCGTTATTTATAACAGGGTGGTTATAGCCATGTATTGCGCTCCACCACGAGGCCATGCCATCGATTAATTGCTCGCCAGTTTCGAGGTGAATAATATTGTGATTAGCATGTGTAACGGGGTATACCGGAATTGGCTTGGTCATAGACGTATATGGATGCCAAATGTGCTCACGATCAAAATCAAGGTCAATCGTATTCTTTTTAATCATATGTAAACTTTAACTTGGTTGGCTTCGTTGACAATGGTACTTCAACTCGTAGACTAAGCCAATATCACCGTTATGAAAAAAATAAGAGAGTATTATGGAACTTGCACCTGTTCGTCACGATTGGACCCACGCTGAAGTTAAAGCATTATTTGAAATGCCATTTAACGATTTACTTTTTAAAGCCGCATCGGTTCACCGTGCTAACTTCAACCCAAATGAAGTGCAAATTTCTACGTTGTTATCAATTAAAACAGGCGCTTGCCCAGAAGACTGTAAGTACTGTCCGCAGTCGGGGCATTACCGAACAGATTTAGAACGCGAACGCTTAATAGAAGTAGAAAAAGTAGTAGAGCAAGCACGCCTTGCAAAACAAAAAGGCGCTACCCGTTTTTGTATGGGGGCTGCATGGTCAGATCCAAAAGACAGAGACATGCCATACATTTCGCAAATGGTTAAAGAAGTAAAAGAGCTAGGGTTAGAAACCTGTATGACGCTGGGTAAACTCACAAACGAAAAAGCGCATGAACTTAGAGATGCAGGGCTTGATTACTATAATCATAACCTTGACACGTCACCTGAGTATTACGAGCAAATTATATCAACTCGTACTTTTCAAGATAGATTAAATACCATTGACCACGTACGCGATGCCGGTATGAAAGTATGCTCAGGCGGAATAGTCGGTATGGGTGAGCAAGCAAGCGACCGTTTTGGACTACTTATGCAACTAGCTAATTTGCCACAACAACCAGAAAGTGTGCCTATTAATATGCTCGTTAAAGTAAAAGGCACTCCGCTTGAAAACGTAGACGATTTAGATCACTTTGAATTTATACGTACCATAGCAACAGCGCGCATTATGATGCCACATAGCTATGTGCGTTTATCGGCAGGGCGAAACGCCATGAACGAGCAAATGCAATCGATGTGCTTTTTTGCAGGCGCTAACTCAATATTTTATGGCGATAAGCTACTTACCACCGAAAACCCAGATGCTGATGCCGATATGAACCTAATTAAAAAATTAGGTATGAACCCAGAAAAGCGTCACGACTATTCAGATGAAGCAGTAGAAGCCTCGCTTTCATCGCAAGTAGCCGATAAAGCAACCTCTGAATTGTTTTACGAAGCGTAGGCTTTTATATCTATGCCTTTTGATTTTATAAATACGCATCTGCAGGCTCGCCTGCAAGATGCGTTACTTCGTAAACGCCACGTAGTACAACATGCAACAGCGCGCACCATAACGGTTAATAATAAAACCTACCTTAACTTTGCCAGTAACGACTACTTAGGCTTTGGTGATGAGGCTGTTAACCTTAATGACTCCCACGCATTAGGGAGTCACAGCTCAGCATTGGTTACAGGTTATCAGGCGCAGCAAAAAGCGCTTGAACAATATTTATGCGAGCAGTTCGGTTATGGCGCTGCTATGTTATTTAACTCAGGGTTTAGCGCTAATAGCAGCGTAATTAAAGCGTTGTTTCAAGATAAAGCGGCTGCACAAAACAGCGCTATTTTTCAAGATAAGTTAAATCATGCAAGTTTGATTGACGGGGCTATGCACTCAAACGCGGCATTAGTGCGTTTTAATCACAATGATATGAACCATTTACGTTCACGGCTCGAAAAATCAAAAGCGCAAAACAAGCTAATTATAAGCGAAGGTGTGTTTTCGATGGATGGCGATACCGCTCCTCTTAAAGAATTACTCGCACTTGCAAAACAGCACAACGCATGGCTAATGATTGACGACGCACACGGCTTTGGTGCATTAGGTAGAACCGGTTTGGGTAGTTGCGAAGCGTTTATTACTCAAACGCTGCCAGATATATTAGTTATTACCTTTGGTAAAGCAGTGGCTAGTAGTGGCGCGTGTGTATTAGGCAGTAAACAGTTTATTGATTACATGCTGCAATTTAATCGCGATTACACGTATTCAACTGCTATGTCGCCGCTTATGGCAAGCCACACACTTGCGCGTATTAAAAGCATAAAAACAGCTGATGATAAACGCGATAAGCTAAATGCCAATATTGCGTTATTTAAGCAACTCGCTAAAACCCATAATATTGCAGTAATGAAATCAAACACAGCCATACAGCCCATTGTATTAGGCTGCGCTGAGCAAACGTTGCAAGCGGCAGATAAACTTAAACAACAAGGTATTTGGCTTACCGCTATCCGTCCGCCCACGGTGGCACATAACACCTCACGTTTACGCATTACTTTAACCGCTGCACATTCCGAGCACGACATAACGCACTTAGTTAAGCATTTAGTAGGTGCAATAGCATGACTGCTCAGCCAGTATTAAAAACAGAGCTAGTGCAAACACAACTTGTAAAACCGTGCCTAGTGGGTAGCGATTCAAATAGAGAGTTAAACAAGGATTTAAGCAAGGAGCTAAATAAGGAGCTAAATAAGGAGCTTAAAAAGTCTACACAAAGTAAATTTTCAAAGGCGGCAGCGCGTTATAACACTCATGCAAATGTACAAAAACACGCAGCGAGCGATCTATTTGCGCAAATAAAACCAGGCATTAATAAAAATAAGCTTTGTGTTGATTTAGGCGCAGGCCCGCTTGTTAATACACAACGCTTACAAAGTATGTTTGCAAGCGTTATTGCCATGGATTTGAGCTTAAACATGCTGCAAAGTAGTGATTTAACCACACCCAAAATATGCGCCGATATGGATAACTTACCGCTACAAGCAAACAGTGTTGATGTTATTTACAGTAACTTTGCAGTGCAGTGGTCTGCTAATTTTTCGGCTTTAATGCAATCACTTTACAACATATTAAAACCAGGCGGGCGGGCGTACATAAGCACTGTGGTAGAGGGCTCACTTAACGAAATAAAAACAGCCTTTGCCGCGCTTGATTCAAACAGCCACATAAATACCTTTAATAGTGAATTGCATATAAACCAATCAGTCCAAAATACAGGGTTTATTATTAACAGCGCTAAAAAACGTATTTACACCGATGAATACACAACACCTTTAAAAGCTATTGCCTCTATTAAGGCTATTGGGGCTACCACGCAAAATCATACCAATACGCGTCAAGGGCTACTTACTAAATCGGCGCTACAAAAAGTATGCAGTGCGTATCCGCTTATAAATAATAAAGCATGTGTGTCTTATCATGTGGTGCTGTTATCATTACAAAAACATTAAATAAGCCCAAAGGCATTAAAGGCAACGCATGAAAGAATTTTTTATAACAGGCACCGACACCGATGCCGGAAAAACCCACGTTACCAGTTTGCTATTAAAGTTACTTGCCCAACATAAAAAACAAGCTATTGGCTTTAAGCCCCTTGCTGCTGGCTGCGAAATGGCGTTCGATCAACTAGTAAACACCGATGCCCTTATACTAATGGAAAGCGCAACAGTGAGCGCTAAATACGACGTAGTAAATCCGTTTGCGTTTGCACCCCCTATTGCGCCGCACATAGCTGCTGAGCAAGTTGGAGTTAGTATTACTATTGATAAACTAAGTGATGCTTATAAAAACGTAAAACAAAAGGGCGCTAATTACATACTTACTGAAGGCGCTGGTGGCTGGGCATTACCAATTAATAAAAACGATTATTTGTACGACTGGGTTAAAGCAGAGCAACTGCCGGTAATACTCGTTGTTGGCATGAAGCTAGGTTGCTTAAATCATGCATTACTAACCGCTGCGCATATGCAAAGTATGGGAATAAGCTGCGTTGGCTGGATTGCAAACCAAGTCGATAAAAACATGGACGAATACCAAGCAAATCTTGATTCACTTAAAGCACGTTTGCCGTTTCCAATACTTGCTATAAGCCCATACAGCGAGCAAACTCCTAAGTTACAAATATACAAAGGCTTGCTTAGTGAGTTATCTATAAACACTTAAGTGGTTTTAAAAAAAAGTTACTTTTTTAGGTAAATCTTGAAATAGTCAGCCTTAGTACACATATAAATGTTTATAAATACATAGCTTGCTTAAAGACAATGTTACTAAGGATATAACGACTATATGACGCCCCCATTTATTGAAAACTACGCCCCTGATGCGCACGTAAGCGCTGAGCCAAAAGCACTAAACTATGGCTTACCTAAAAAACGCGTAGGTATAATAGGTGGAGGCACAGCTGGCGCCACAATAGCCATTAGACTTGCTGCGTTAGGGTTAGAGACTTATGTGCTTGAAAAGAAAAAGTCGTTAATTGATGGCCCTCCAATGTGCCATTTGCATGCAGGTGGCAACTTATATCGTGAAATACCCGACGAAGACTGCATAGATTTACTCAAGCAATGTATAGATATTGCTCGCCTTTATCCTCACACCATAGATGTTCGCCCCACAGTATTTGCAGTGCCTAAGCGCGATGACGACTCACCGGAAGATTTATTTCCGCGTTTAAATAAATTAGTAAAAGCCTACAGCGAGCTTGTAGAGCAAGACAGTGCTAATAAAGTGTTAGGCGAGCCAGAGCATTATTATCAGTTATATAGTTATGATCAAATGCTAAAGCTTGCTAAGCAAAAACAAGTAGCCAAGCCCACGTCGTTAGATGAGTGGATGATACCCGTGGCTAAGCATTTAGATTTAGAGAAGCTAAAGTTTCCGCTAATTGTTGCACAAGAATATGGCTGGAATATTTTTCGTTTATCGGCCAGTGCACAACTCGCTCTTGCACAGTACAAACACGCTCACGTTTTAACAAGCACCAGTGTTAAAAATGTATCGCCAGTTATAAATACCAATAAAGATAAGCAAACACATAAGTGGTGCATTGAATACCAATCAGAGCCAAGCCTTGATGAACAATCTGATACACAAACCATTGAGGTAGATTACCTAATTAATGCGTGTGGTTTTCAAACCGGTATTATTGACGACCTGGTTGGTGTAGATGTAAAACGCATGGTTGAATTTAAAGCCTCTTACATTACTCATTGGCAAGGTGCTGGTGGGCAAATACCCGAAATTATTATTTATGGTAACCGTGGCACGCCAGAGGGCATGGCGCAACTAACGCCTTACCCTAACGGGTATTTTCAAATACATGGCATGACTAACAACATTACATTGTTTAATGATGGGTTAGCTGATGCAACGCCAATGAGCGCACAACCTAAACTTCCCAATAAGTACCTTCATTATATTAAAGATGGTTGGGACAAAGCAGCATTGCAAACACGTACCCAAACAGCAATTGATTATGTAGCCGAGTTTGTCCCTGCGTTTAAAACTGCTAGCACACAAAATAATGCCTTGTATGGCGGGCAACAAATTCCAGGTGATGACGACACCTTGCGCGTAGCCGATGTAAGCTTATATTCGCATATTAGTTACGCACGGGCCGAAAATGTAAAAGCATCGTCAACGTTAATAGCGGCAGATCAAATAGTGGGTGAGTTTATAAAATTAGGAATAATAAGTAGCGATCCTGCTGTAAATCATCACCGTAGTACCCATCAATGGTCGTACCTTAAACATAATAGCGGCGACAAAATTAACGAAGTTGCACGCATATTGGCACACGAGCGTGGTTTTCCGATTGATATGGCAAAGCTTAATAACAGCTTGTAATAAGCTGACTTATAGAGAAGCTTTAGTCTTAAATTTGCTGTAAAACCCTTCTTAAAAAAATTATCAATAAACACATAAATAACACTTGTGTTATGACATAGTTTGTCACAGAATAGCGCTAACGTTATGACATAGTGTGTCATAGCGCAGTGATTGCTTTAACCTAATTTAATTTTATGTTCGGTGATCAAACCTATTTTTGTGAGGACAATATGAAACGTATATTTTTGTTTTTATTAACTAACCTAGCGGTTATGTTGGTATTAGGTGTAGTGCTTTCAATAATAATCAGTGCGCTGGGCTTAAGCCATCGTAGCCTAGGCGGAATTTTACTTATAGCCACAGTATTTGGTTTTGGTGGATCGTTTATTTCGTTATTTATGTCGAAATGGATCGCTAAAAAATCAACAGGTGCGCATGTGATTACGCAGCCTCGAAACGAAACCGAACATTGGCTTGTACAAACGGTATCTGCGCAAGCACAAAAAGCAGGTATTAAAATGCCAGAAGTGGCTATTTACGACAGCCCAGAAATGAACGCGTTTGCTACGGGCCCAAGTAAAAACAACTCGTTAGTGGCAGTAAGCACAGGCTTAATGCACAACATGACCAAAGATCAGGCCGAAGCCGTACTTGCCCACGAAGTATCGCACGTGGCTAACGGCGACATGGTAACGCTTACGCTAATACAAGGCGTGGTAAACACCTTTGTAATATTTGCCGCAAAAGTACTGGCAGGCATTGTAGATAACTTTATTAATAGCGATGAAGAAGAGGGCGGTAGTAGCTGGACATACTTCTTATTCGATATGTTATTCCAAGTATTATTTGGTGTACTAGCAAGCATAGTGGTTGCAAGTTACAGCCGTAAACGTGAGTTTGCAGCCGACAGCGGCGCAGCAAAACTAGTTGGTGCTGATAAAATGCGTTCCGCCCTTGAGCGATTAAAGCAAAACCATCCTTCGCAATTAGAAGGCTCAATGATGGCCTTTGGTATTGCAAGTGGTAAAGGCGTTGCTGAGTTGTTTTCATCGCACCCACCGCTTGATGCGCGAATAGACGCACTACGCAAGTAACTATGTAAGTTAGTAAATATTCTAAGCCAGCTTAACCGCTGGCTTTTTTATGTTTACGTTAAAATGCTAAAATCGCACGCACTGTATTTATATACAGTTATTTGTATTGCGTTATAAAATCGTTACTTTTTTAAGCTAGCACAAAAAAACTTAATCGCTAATGTAAGCCAAATTAACACTAAAAATGAAAACGATGCATTGTATGTTGCATGCATAGGGCAGGTAAAAAAAGAATCAAACTTCACCTTTAAAAATATAAAGTTTAAGGTCGACTTTTTAACTGATCAAAACGCACTAGTCGATACGCTATCAATAACCGACGAAGACTTAATAATACTTCCTAATGACTCTACAAACTTTAGGATAAGAGGTATTGCGCAAAAACAAGCGGCCAGTTATAACAATTGCCAAGTAACAATAACCGATGCCTGGGCTTATAAATAAGCTATAAATCACTTACAAATTAATTATTAGCAGTTAGCTAAACCACTCGCTTTTTTGTATGTAATATTAGTTATTGACTTGCAAGCCACTAAATCCAAAATTTATATAAGCCATTTTCCTAGAGCGATTAAGAATATGGATGATTTATTACTTAAGTAATCGTTTATACACTCCTTGTAACTTGCAAGTGAGGGATCGAAAATGAGCTTGATTGATGAAAGTACAAAGGATTTTGGAAGCATGAGCGTGTTGCTTCACAGCGTAGGAACTGATTGCTACCACATTGAGTGGAATAGCAGAATGACCGGAGCCTCAATAAGCTTAATTCGTGTTAAAAAAAACGAATACATAGTTGTGCGAAAATGGGCTACCGCCCACAATATAGATGACGTATCAGCAGAGTTTGATCAGGCTAACCAAGCACTAATTCATTTTTTAAATAATGTAGATGTGATTAAAAGTAAAAACGAAAGTATTGTTGCAGCTAAAGAGCATTGCATAAACTTATTTACCTCAGCTGAGGGCTTAAAACCAATTAGCCATCCGAGCTTACCTACGCCACGCTTACAAGAAGCCATAGGCAAAGAAGTCATTGTAAAATCAAGTTTAGGCAACTACCTAATATCAAAAGGAATGCTATTACAGCTATTAGGTAATCAAGCCGAGATCCAAGTTAATCCCGACCACCTTGACGAAGGCCAATTAAGGCAAAAATTTTATACCAAACAAGTTCATGTTTGCTAGTTAATTGCGCTATCAAAACTCAAAGGCAGCTTTACTTTAATGGTAAAGCCATTTTGTTTAAACACCTTAAAAGTTCCGCCTAATGCTGTAGTTCGCTCCTCTATAAACGCTAAACCGTAGTGACCTGAGTTATCTGTTGGGGTTACTAAAGTCCCGTTATCGCTAATTGTTAACTCAATAAATTCGTCGCTGTTTATTATATTTATAACCAGTTTGCTAGCATTGCTGTGCTTCATACAATTGGTTACTGCTTCTTGGCAAATTCGGTAAATAGCTATTTCGTGATCTTTTGAAAGGCTATTATCTAACTTAAATTGTGGCTGATACTTAATATTTTCCTTGTGCAGTAAGCTTTTTAGTCGCCCTTGTGTTATTGCCTTTTCTAAACCGAGTTCATCTAACTCACGCGGGCGAAGATAATGCATTAATTGATAAACAGAGTCATACATCGAATTAGCATTGTTTTTTAATGTAGTCACAAACGATTGGGTATCATCGTTACTAAGGTGCGACAAAATAGCTAAATCTGTTTTTAATGCCGTTAGGTTTTGCCCTAATTCGTCATGCAACTCTTGCGAAAGATGCTTTCGCTCGTTTTCTTGAACCGACACCATTTTGGCAGCCAGCGCCGTGTTTTGAATTAGCTGCTCTTTAAGCTCTTTATTGGTTTGCTTTAACTCGTTGTTTTTACGTTTAAGCTCAGTAATTGCAGCGCCTAAAACCATACTGGTAATTGCGTTTGCTAAAATAAATAACTGGCTAATGTAGGTATTGCTAGGCTCGTGCGTAATGCTAGCTTCAACAATTATTAACGCGTTAATTAGCGCTGCACTGCTTACAGCGCCTAACGAGCCATACTTATACGAAAACCAAATTATAGGTAATAACGATGCAAGCCTTAATAGCGGGTAGGTGTCTGGGCGAACCGCATAGACAAAAAATACAATTAATATAAAACACACTAAAGTGGCTACTAGGCCAAATAACTTAGTGAGCCTGACTGTGTTAAAACTGTATTTAGAATCGTAAATTAACATAATAAAAGGGGCAATTAACAACGAACCAGTAATATCGCCCAAGCACATGTTTAACTGATATTGCAGTAGCTCTTTTGCAACCAATACATTTGTAAATTCAAACGCACTGGCAAACAAAAACCACTTTATAGATGTACTCGCAACACAAAGCAGTATTAACGAAAGTATACCTAGGCTGTCGTTAATGCTTGGCGGCCAACGGCTATTTTTAAACACACAAACAAGCGCTATAAAGCAAAGCTCCTGCCAAAAGCCATGAAATAAATCAAACTCCCAAACCCCACTGTATGTTAAGCCAAGCTGTGCAGCTAAAGCGCGCGAGACAACCCATAAGGTGAGCCAATAGCGTGTTGGAGTGAGTAAGTAAAACGCAATTTTTACGCCTGCGGGAATAAATATCGCGCTGCTTTCGGGTACGGTTTCAAGGTTTTGGCTAACCCAAAAAGCGGCGAGTGAAGCAATAAAGTAAATTAGCCCCACCAATAACTGTTTAGCTACCTCTTTGTATGCGGTAGTAAAACTAACATTATATAAAGAAGAAACGTTAGGTAAGTTCATCTAACTGTATTACTCCCGCATCAATTGCAATTTTTAGCAGTTCAAACGAGGTAGTAACATTAAGTTTGCTGTATATGTTTGCTTTGTGTACATGTGCTGTTTTAGGCATTATTTCGAGTATTTGCGCAACTTGTTTAGCGTTTAACCCCTTAGAAAATAACGGAAGGGCTTCAAGCTCTCTGTTAGTAAGCACCGTTAATGCTAAATTTTCGCTACTCATCGAAAAATTTACGTCTTCGCTAATGTATCTTTTACCTAAAGCGACCGCTTTAACTGCATCTATTAGCTCATCAGAGGCAGAACGTTTAGACACATAACCCAAAGCACCTAATCGCAAAGCATTGCTTACATAAGGTTCGTGGTCGTGCATGGAGGCAACAATACTTTTAATATGCGGGAAAGACCCTTCAAGGTACGATAAAAAAGAAAGGCCGGTTTCAGTCCCGTTAAGCGATATATCAACAATAAATATATCAGGTTGTTCAAGCTCTACAGCCAGCTTGGCTTCTGTTACGCTGCAGGCTTCAATAATTACTTTCCAATCTGGTTGTAACTCTAAAAGCTTTTTAAAGCTGTCTCTTACTAATTGATGATCTTCTATGATGCCAATGAGCATTTAAATCTCCTTTTATGCTTACAATACAGCGGGGCGGGTAACTAATTACCTAAAACGTTTTAAATGGGTTACCTCGCTTAAAAGCAAGGTAACAAAACCAGTGGTTCTAAATTGGTAATTAGTTGCTGGTGGAGATTACAACTAAGATCTTTTTACAGCAGCTTATTATTACTGAGAAAGAATAATCTCAGTAATTCCTTCGGCAGATAGTATTTCAATCCAGTAGCCGTCAGGGTCTTTAATAAATGCTAAGCCTTTCATTGAGCCATCATCTGGTTTTTTTACAAACTCAACATCGTATTTTGCAAAGCGCTCACAGGCTTCGTAAACATCCGGTACACTAATACCAATATGGCCAAAGCCTTTTGGTTCTTGGTTACCACTGTGGTATCCCTCAAAGCTGTCGTCGCTTTCAGTGCCCCAGTTATGGGTAAGCTCAATTAGCGCAGGGCGACGAAACACCCATTCTGCTTTAGTTTTATCATCACCTTGTGGCAATTCTTGCTCGTAGCCTAAAAAGTAAAGCGTAAACTTCATACCAGGAAAATCATACTTACCTAACAGCTTCATACCTAATACATTTTGGTAAAATTCAAGCGACGGCTTTGGATCTTTAATACGTAACATAGTTTGTTGCATAACAAAGCCCTGAGTGGCCTGTTCAACTTGTTCTGGAGATTCGTTATAGTTAGACATGGTGATCCTTACTGAAAATTATAAAAAAGGGTGTAAGTATTACGTGCTCCATCATAATCAACCCCCACTTAAATTAAAACCATTCTTGGTAATTCAACGCGTTATAATTGGCTTTAAATTACTTGCACAGTATTTGCAAAGCGTATAATTAAAACTAATGGGCTGTTAAACATCTCTTGTGCATATTATTAACACAAACTAGGACGTTTTTTTGAAAACACTTTTACCTTTACTAAGTCTAATATTACAGGCTTTTTTATTACTCGCACTCACGAGTTTTTTTAGTGGGTTTTATAATGCGTATACAGTATTTGCTGGTGGCGATCCTAAGTTAATCGCGGGGCATATTTCATCAGCCATTGTTGTATCACTTATACAAATTATTCCTGCTTTAATTGGGCTTTTTATAAATACGTACGTGCTAAATAGTAGGTTAAACATAAACAGCTCAGCCATGTTTATAAATATTTCAAAATTTTATGCCTACCTGTGGATTTTATTTATTCCACTTGGTACGTTTTTAGGTATTAAGCAATTAATTAGATTAAAAAATGTAAGTAAATAACGAGCACTTACAAAAAAGGAGCCATTATGTTTTACGATGATATTCAGGGGTTATTACGTGTACTTACAATAGGCGTACTGGGTTATATTGCACTGGTGTTTTGGCTGCGCGTATCGGGTAAACGTACGCTTTCAAAGTGGAACGTGTTCGACTTTATAGTCACCATTGCGCTGGGCTCTATATTAGCGTCGGTGGTTATTTCAAAAAGTGTACCGCTGTTTGAGGGCATACTTGCCTTTGTAGTATTAATTGGGCTGCAATATGTTATCACATGGCTTAGTGTGCGCTCGTCAAAATTTGCAGCGCTTATAAAAGCAGAGCCCACGCTTTTACTGAGTGATGGTGAATACTGCACGGCTGCACTTAAATCGCAGCGCGTAACAAAATCAGAAATTCGCGCTGCTATTCGTGGTGCTGGTATATTAGCCATTGAAGATGTAGCCGCCGTAGTGCTAGAAACCGACGGCAGTTTTAGTGTACTTAAGCAAAATAACAGCGGGTTAAGCGATGTAAGCGGGCATTAAATTAATACGCTAATAGTTATATTAACTAAGGCAGGTATATTACCTGCCTTATTTTGTATTGAAGGTTATTTTTATTTAGCGTGCTGCTCTAATAAACTAAAGGTAGGTAAGCGCCATTTAAAGCGTATTGATGCCATACGTATTAAATAGCCTGCAACAAGGCTTACAATAATGCTGATGTTGTCATCAATATTATAATGGTGCAGCGCTAAGTATAAACAGGCAACAAGTAACGATACACTCGCGTATAGCTCGTTATGTAATACAAGCGGCGCTTGGCGGCATATTAAATCACGCAGTAACCCACCAAATACGCCAGTAACAACCGCAGCCACTACACAAATTCCATAATGCAGCCCCATATTTAGCCCCACTTGGCAGCCAATAATACTAAAGGCAGCTAAACCCAGGGCGTCTAGGCGCATAAATATGCCTTTAAATTTAACTACCCATTTAGCCAGCCACGTAGTGACAATACCTGCAATACAGGTAATTAATAAATACTCTGGGTGTTGTACCCACGTAAGCGGGTAATTGCCTAGTAATATATCTCGTACGCTACCACCGCCAATTGCCGTGGCGCTGGCTACTAGCACTACGCCAAACCAATCCATTTTCATTCGTCCTGCGCTAAGTGCGCCGGTCATGGCTTCTGCGGTAATACCAATAATATAAACAACGGTTAGTAACATGAGATAATCACTTAAAATACGTGCGTAAAAATAAGGTGTGGATTGTATAGATAAATTAAGTAAATAACGAATGAAAAATCGTACTAAAAAAGGTTAATTTAGATAGAAATAACTAATGACAAAACCTAGTGTAAACAAGCTGTTAAGTTGGTAGGTGAGTGCGTAATGGTTGATGTGAATTAAAGGACATTTGACCGCAAATTATAAATAAAATAAGTTGAGTTTTAGTTGTTTTTAGCACGTTTATTTTGAGTTTATTTTATTAGGTAAAGCGTAAAAATTAACGCAACATGAATATTTGGTTGCATGGTTTTAATTTAGGAACGTATAATAAAAAGTGTTAACTAAATGGAATTTGCGTAAAACGCAGCTTAAGCAGGGCAGGTGGATATATGAACAAAGGATTGTTAAAGTCGTGGAAAACCGACAAAGGTTTTGGTTTTATTAAATCAGACACCCTAGAACACGACACATTTATACACATATCAGCGCTCAAACACATGAGCCGCAAGCCTAAAGTTGGCGACACCATTTATTTTGAAGTTGCAACGCAGCCCGACGGTAAAACCAAAGCAGTTAACTGCCGCATAGAAGGCGTTACAGAGCTTAAAGCCCCTTACCAAAAACACAATCAACAGCCGCATCGCATTGCTAAATCTAACTTTGCCAGTAGCTTTTTAGGTAAAGTTGCTTCAATTAGCATTATCGTCGTGCTTGGCTTTATCGCAGTAAATAAATACAACCATTATAAAACTAACGAGAAATTTAATAACCATACTCACGTTATTACCAACGCCGATTTAGCCACCTTTGATGCGCAATACCCGAAAATAGTGATACCAAAAAACACCCATAATTTTACGTGTGATGGTAGGCAGCACTGCAGCCAAATGACTTCACGAGCAGAGGCTGTATTTTTTATTAATAACTGCCCAAATACAAAAATGGATGGCGATAGAGATGGTAACCCTTGTGAGAGAGATACAAGGTTTAAAAATGAATGGTAATTTTATAAATCGTTTAGTTAAAGGTTTGGGTGAATAAAAAAAGAATTAATTAATGGCTGTGTATAAATACAGCCATGTAATTTTTGTCCCATAAAATTATTAAAAGTCGTTTTGGGGTTAAATTACAAAGGCATTGAATAACTCTTGTAGCTAGTTGTTACTAGTAGAGTTGTTTTGTGTGAATATCGAACAACGTAGTATACGCCGTTTTGGTGTGTTATCCCCCCCAAAGTGGGGTTCAATAAGCTGTTAGGTGGTGAATGTTTGTAACCTATTAACTACTGTTACCAAATTACATGGAGGTAACATATTAAATCAATAATTAGAGATAAGTGATATGAGTGTGTTTTTTACTGAAAATAAATTAAGTGATTATGATCAAACTCCATTATACGGGCTTAATAATGAATATGATAAGTTACTAAAATTTTGTCAGTTAGTGTGGTCAAATGATTGGGAACATAAAAGGGAACTATATAAATTTAATCCAACAATTATGCTCTATGGCTCTCCTGGAACTGGAAAAACAACGCTGTTAAAAAATGTATCTCTTGGCTTGCAGTGTGATGATTTTAAATATTTCAGCTTAAGTTTGGAACTTTTATTAGATAAAGATTTGGGTAAGTCATCACAGCAATTAAAATTATTTTTTGAACAAGTTGAAGAGTCATCTGAGAATGAAGAAAAAGTCTTTCTTCACTTTGATGATGTAGATGCTGTTCTTTGTTCACGATATATAAGTAATGAGTCATCAGGGGTTAAAAGACTTGTTAATACATTTATAAAAGAAATTGACAGAATTCAATCTAAAAAATATAAATTTACGCCCATCATCACTACGACAACAAACATGTTTTCATTGATAGATACAGCCGTTAAAAGGCGATTTTCTATCAAATTACCCATAGAGAATAATATTAATGTGGAAGATTTTAAATGTTGGTTAAAGCCAATATTTTCTGATTTGGAAATTGTGGGAAATATAGATTATGTTGAATTACATGAAATAGTTAATGAGAAAAACCTCACGGCATATGACGTCTGTTTGGTTATGCAAAATATATTGTTGGAAAAGCTCGTTGGTGTGAATATAGATCAAAAATTTGTTAAGTCATCTTTTAAGCTTTCTGATTCGTCAAAGTTGGATTTTGAAGAGCATAAAAGTAAGCTAAGTGCGCTAAAATAGGGTAAATATGAAAAAGAAAATGAGTTCAGCTCGAAAAGCCGCAGAGTCTACTCTTAAACACGAAGATTTAGTTGATGCTATCGAAAAGTTAGGGAAATCTAAAGGTTTGGATGTCGAAGCAACTGAGGGTAATGACAAGAGGGGAGATGTTCGAGTAAGTAAAAAAGATTTTGAAAAACTAATGGTAATTATGTCTGATAAATTAGAAGAAAAGAATAAGTGAGTAAATAATGGCTAATGAAGATGATTTTATAGAAATAAAAGTTCATCGAGAAGGAGTTGGGACAACGACTGCAAGAAAAATAGTAAAACAGAAAGCTAAAGCTGTTGTATCAGGGCATAAAATCACACGCGGAGCTAAAGCAATCTTTGATGATAATCAAATAGTTTATTTCGAAAATGTTGAAGCTGAAGATTTAGATGTTGATTGGGAAGAGGAATGAAAAATGGAAATAGACTTTTATGAAAACTTTGATTGTAAAAAATCGGTTAGAGTAGGTAAAAAGCTTTGGCATGATATTTTGCAAATAGAATATCTTGACCAAATAAATGATGTGGAGGATATTATCCCTGAAGGCCATGATGGTGAAGGAGAAAAGATCGAGAGGATACATTTAGAGGAAATCAGAAATCAATTAATAAATGGTTTTTCTAAATTATTAACGAAATACTCTAAGAAAAGTCGTGATGAAACTAACATTAAAGATCTTTCTACCATTCTAGAGATATTAATCTCGATAAACACCACTTCAATTACTCATATGAAGTTTGATATATAAAAAACCACCTAACAAGTCGCTAAAGTCGGACACGGAGGGCGTTCAGAATTCTGTGTCAGCCTAAATTGCTAAATATCTAGCA
>NZ_WTKZ01000045.1:29307-33347 GCF_011378805.1 Pseudoalteromonas sp. Z9A6 | reverse complement strand
TTAGATAATCAGAACATCGATGCTAGGTGTGGTTCGCTAGACGCTTACATATCTTAGGTAATTTGTTAAAAGTAGATAAATGAGCGTGAAGTCGGCAGAAATATGCTTGATTAGCACCACTATTAAATTGTTAGCACACATGTCATAGGTTCAAGCATGGAGTAAATAAATGACCGAAGTATGGTACTCAGAAGAAGATAGATCTCGTCATAACCATATTCTAAGGCTAATTAGTGAAAAAGAACGAAAGTACTTTTATTCTTTTGGTTATGGCGCATTATTTATTTTCTTATATTTAGTTAGGAGTAACCTTGAATCAGGAGGATTATTTGGTTTTACAACACTTTTTTTGGTAATTGCATTCGGTATGTGGCTTGGTACAAATCCTATAATCCAAAAATTTGACGTATTTTATCATGTTAAAGGCGGTGAACCTGAACATATTACTCAACGTTTTACTGTATTTTCAGCAACATCAAACAAAATCGGATTAGTTTCTGTTTCAGCTATGCTCATAGCTAGCTGGATATTTATTTGGTAATGAGTACTAACAAGTCACTGCAAAGAACGAAAAACAGGTGACTGTGCTCGTACCTTGCTATTTTAGCCTCAAGTGAGGTGATACCAATATCCGTTTCTGGCACGTAGCGGCCGAAAAAACTAGTCCAGAAAGTTATCAGCTTTACAGTCTCATTTTTATACTTTGTTGTGTAATTTCAATACACGTTGCCCTGCTACACTAAGATATAGCTTTCGTAAACTCACTCCAAATACGTTCGAAATTCATAAATACAACATTTTCTTATACGTCCCTAACAAACCGTTCACGGTTTACGAAAAACACCTCACTCCTTTAAAACCCTGCGATAAACGTATCAACAAAGTGTTTAAATTTATCCGTTATTACTGGCAGTATTCTTCTGCGTTGTAAAAGGCTGGGTTTGGTTTCTAGTACATCAGCAAAGTCATCCCTTAGTGGCATTTCGTCACTTAGCTCATAACGCGTTACTAGCTTTTCTAGGCGATCTTGGTTTAACTTTTGCTCGTGGGCAAACCTCTCAAGCTCTAGGCGCTTTTCTTTTTCCCAATAAAGCTCAAACTCTTCATCAACGTCAGCACTGGCAGGTATGCCTTGTAAGTGCTCGTCCATAAACTTATCTATAAGTGCTTTTTTACTTAATAAGGTTGGATCTGTGGCTATAAGGTTTGCTATTACTTGACGTTTACGGGCTTTTTCGTCGCCGCTTTCTTCGCCGTGTAACTCTCGCAATAACTGCAAAATATAGGTTACATTTACTATATCACTGTGTAGTAGCTCTAGTTCAAAATCAACGTCATCTAAAACCGATACTTTTTCTTTACTTGAGTTCTCACGTAGCTGCCTGCCAAGGTCGGCATACTTACTCGTATAATCTTGAAACTCTTGCTCGCCCATAGCGGTTGAGTCCATATCAAAATCAGCAAAGTTGCTTAACATGTTCTTTAAGCGCATAAGCTCACGAAACTGCCTCACAAACAACGCCTGAGCTTCTTCATCAGGTAAAGCATTAACTGAGTCAACGGTAGGCGTAATTGCGATTAGCGCACCATAGGCGTCGTTAAAATCGACTAGTAGCTCATTATACGAAGGGGTTTCTATATATTCTTTAGGCTGCTTGTTTGAAAACAGCGTAAAAGCAATGTCAGCAGCTTTTTTAAGGTTTCTAAAACACACTATATTGCCGTGCGATTTAGTTTCACCCAATAATCGATTAGTGCGCGAGAAGGCCTGCACCAAACCATGATATTTAAGGTTTTTATCAACGTACAACGTATTGAGTTTTGGGGCATCAAAGCCGGTTAAAAACATATTCACCACCAGCAATATATCAATCTCTTTGGCTTTAACGCGCTTAGATATATTTTTGTAGTAGTCTTCAAATAACTTACTGTCTTTGGTGGAGTAGCTTGTACCAAACATAGCATTGTAGTCGTTAATGAATAAGTCTAACTTATCGCGGCTATGTAGCTTGACGGCTTGCCCTTCATTTAAATACTTAACAGAGGCTTCTTTAATGCTTGGGTCATCACTATTACCTAGTTCGTATTCTTCCTCTTCATTAGCCTCATAGCTAAATATGGTGGCAATTTTAAGGTTATGTTTTCCCTGTGCCTTTTTCGCTGCAAATAGCTCATAGTATTGAATAAGCTCAGCCACACTTGAAACACAAAACATAGCGTTAAACTCACGACTATGCGTTTTACGATTATGCTGGGAAATAATGTAATCGGTTATTTTATCTAAGCGCGCAGGAGAGGTTAAAAGCTCTTTGGTGTCGATGTCTTCAACTTCAATGTCTAGGTTGTTGTTAGAGCCATCTTTGTATTGGTAACGCCCAACGTACTCAATAGCAAACTTAAGCACGTTAGCGTCGCGTATTGCATCCACAATTACATAAGGATGTAAGCACTCACCAAACAAATCTTTTGTGGTGCGTTTAACTGAGTTTTTAGCAACGGCGTTGTCGGCAAATATAGGCGTACCCGTAAAACCAAACAACTGCGCGTTATTAAAAAATTCGGTAATATTTTTATGTGTATCACCAAATTGGCTGCGGTGGCACTCGTCAAATATAAACACAATGCGCTTATCCTGCAGGCTTTGCATTTCTTTTAAATAGCGCTGTTTAGTCACCACGTTATTAAGCTTTTGTAGTGTAGTTACCACCAGCTTAGTATTACGATTTTGATTAACCTTTTTGCCTTTCATAGGCTTATCTAACAGCTGGTGGAACAACATGCTGGTGTTGTCGGTGCTGTCTACAGAGCCTTTTACAAACGCATTAAACTCAAGCGCAGTTTGGTAATCTAGGTCTTTACGGTCTACCACAAATACTACTTTATCAACCTCACTCAGCGAGGTCATAATTTGCGCCGCTTTAAACGAGGTTAACGTTTTACCCGAGCCCGTTGTATGCCAAATATAGCCATTATCAGTTGTGGTTTTAACTTGCTCTACAATCGCTTCTACTGCATAAAACTGGTACGGCCTAAGCACCATTAAGTACTTACCTGTTTCATTAAGCACTATGTACTTGGTTAGCATATGCGTTAAGTGCGAAGGCGTTAAAAATGCTTCGGCAAAGTCATATAACTGGCTTATTTTATTATTTTCATTATCAGTCCAGTCAAAGGTTTGCTTAGCCGACATTTCACTGTTGTTAGAAAAGTACTGGCTATTAACCCCATTCGACATTACAAACAGCTGCACATAGTTAAACAAACCATGGTTGGCATGAAACGAATGCTTTTGATAACGCTTAATCTGGTTAAACGCTTCTTTTAGTTCAATACCACGGCGCTTTAGCTCTATTTGTACCAGCGGCAAGCCATTAACCAATAGCGTTACATCGTATCGGTTAGTGTACGTGCCCTTTATCGTTATTTGTTGCGCTACCTGGAAGCTGTTTTGCTTCGGCTCATCAAACAACAAGGTTAAGTGCCTGCTATCGCCGTTATCAAGTGCTACATCAAGCTGGTCGCGCAATATTTTGGCTTTAGCAAATATATTCCCTTTACCAAGCTTACCTAGTATTTGTGTAAACTCAGTATCACTCAGCTTACAGTTATTCACTTTTTCTAGCTGGTGTTTAAGGTTAGCCTCAAGAGCGGCGTTGTCCTTTAAAACTACGCGCGTAAAGCCTTGCTCGCTAAGCTGTGCAATTAAGTCATCTTCTAATTGTTGTTCACTTTGGTAAGTCATTATATCTACAATTCCTTGGTACTAGCCTTATGCAATACATTCATAGCTTGTTGCTAATCTTTGTGTAACTTATAACCCTGCTCAGGGTGATTCGGTATTGTTGGGTAGGCCAAAAATAATACCTGCTCTTTAACCATCTCACGTAAGTAATGCTTTCTCAATGTATCAGTATTCATGTTAAGCAACTGCGCTATATCGCTAAGCCTTAAGCAATTAGGAGCCGACTTAGTACATAAATCAATTATCGCTTTTTGTACATCAGGCTTTTGTTTACGTCCTGAATTTTTTTTTTTTTTTT